>NZ_JBEOOG010000031.1:0-43308 GCF_040308965.1 Pseudoalteromonas sp. MER144-MNA-CIBAN-0113 | reverse complement strand
TGGCGGAGTGGACGGGACTCGAACCCGCGACCCCCGGCGTGACAGGCCGGTATTCTAACCAACTGAACTACCACTCCAGCGCATACTTACAAATTGTCGAAAATTGGCGGAGTGGACGGGACTCGAACCCGCGACCCCCGGCGTGACAGGCCGGTATTCTAACCAACTGAACTACCACTCCGCATTTTCGTTTCTGTCTGAGTCTCCCCTGACAGCGGCGTGAATAATACGAACCAGCCCCTGCTTCGTCAAGGGCTTTTTTGTTTTTTTACAGGTTTTTTAGTCATCTGACATCGAAAGGTTTAAAATTCCACCTGATTTATCATTTTTTGAGCTATTTTCTGGTTCATCTGATTTTTGCCGTTCAGCTTTTTTTGACTCAACAGCTTTCTTTTTATTTAAAAAAGCTAAATTCAATTTAAGTTTTATTGGTTTATTCTGCACAAAAACACGAATACATAACCAACCTATAAATAAAATGGCCAAATTTCCACCAACAATTAAACTAACCATTAATCCCGTGGACATTACTTTTGGTTTTACAACTGGCACAGGAATAATTTCTGGTTCGCTAACACTGGCAACTGGAATTTCTGGAATCACTTCAATCGGTCTTTCTATTTCAAATAAATAGGTTGGCAATGTAGCCATAAACTCTCGGTCATTGATTGTTGAGCCAAAAACAGAGATTTCAATGTTGTAGCGCCCCCAACCATAATCTTGTAAAGCCAGCTCTCTAGCAGTAGTGCTGTTGCTATCTAAGTAAAATACCTGCTCTTCACCATTGGGATAATAAATTTTACCTTGCATGATCACCGTATCAGGTTTTAAAAGCTCATCATCAATATTGATGGTAATGCGATGATCATCCCCCTCTTCGGTTGCTTCAACGGAGGTAAAGCTGAAAGGCGGCTCATGCACAACTATCGTGTCTTGAACAACTCGTCGCTCAAGGACATCGGTGGTAATATAAAGTTCTGGCCGCCACTCGCCTGGAGTAAAATTTAAGGTAAACTCACCCGTAAACACACCGTCTTTTGCACTTTCATCAAATCCGTAGCCATCGTCTTTAAATTCAGTAACTTGTTGTATGCCTGCACCAAAGTTTTCAAAGTTTTCATTATTGGTGCTCACAAAGCTTACATTAAGCGATACCGCATCTTTAAATAGGTTGGCGCGAATCGGCTCGCCATCATTTAAAATCTCACCAGTTACCTTTACAGTTTCACCCTGAAACAGAATTTTAGGCAGTGGGTCTACTTTTAGCGATAGCTCACCAATAACAACAATGCGGCTTTCTGGCATTATTTGGCCAATAACTTGCCACGGCCCAGGCATGGGATTGCGAATAACCACTAAGTCATAATTTAATTCGTCGTACCAATCAAGACTAGTGTTTCTCACCGCATTGGTTGCAAAGTATTTAGTACCATCGGGTCTTACTAAAATTACGGCAGGCGATCCAGGGCGTCTAAAAAATATTAATTTTATTTCATCAATTTTGTCATCAACACGAAAACGGTTATCCAGTAACGGGATTTCATTTTGTTTACCGCTGCCTTTTAACTCTTCAACTTGCTTTACGCTGTGTGCATCGGGAATGAAGCACGCGGCGATTAAAAACAGTGAAACTACTAATAGCGTTTTCATAATAGTGCCTTATTCAGCGCGCCATAAACAATGGCCGCCCTCCTTTTGTACAATGTCTAAACGTGATTGATGTGCGCTTTGCTCTGCTTCGCTTGCTGCTACAACAACCAATGGGGCTCTATCGCTGTTTAAGCGCCTAATACCGCCCTTTTGATCTTCACTTGAGTCATCTTTATTTTGATTAAGATTTAGCTTTACTTGTCCCCCGGTCATTGCCAGGTAAACATCGGCTAAAATCTCAGAATCCAGTAAGGCGCCGTGTAACGTACGCTTAGTGTTATCAACATCGTAGCGACGGCAAAGCGCATCTAGGTTGTTCTTTTGTCCTGGGTGCAAGTCACGCGCCATTTTAAGGGTATCAAGCACGCCACAAAAATCATGGGTGTTTTGATAACCTTGATTTAATAACGCAAATTCATTATCCATATGGCCAATATCGAACGGCGCGTTATGAATAACGAGTTCTGCGTCTTTAATATAGTCAAAAAACTCTTGGGCAATGTCTCTAAAAAGCGGTTTGTCACGTAAAAATTCGTTGGTAATACCGTGAACGTCGATTGCTTCTTCTTCAATGCTGCGTTGTGGATTTATGTAAACGTGAAAATTATTGCCGGTTAACCGACGATTCATTAGCTCCACACAGCCTATCTCAATAATACGATGCCCTTGTTTAGGGTCGATGCCGGTGGTTTCTGTATCTAAAACTATTTGTCTGCGTGCCATATCGAATTAAGCCTGACTCTGGTATCTTTCTATAATCACTTTATTGTACATAATATCAAGGTAAAACAGTGCAAAAAACCGTAGAGATTTACACCGATGGTTCGTGTTTAGGTAATCCAGGCCCCGGTGGTTATGGTATTTTTATGATTTATGAAGCCCATGAAAAAAAATTAAGTCAAGGTTACAAACTCACAACAAACAACCGCATGGAAATGCTAGCTGCCATTGTTGCGCTAGAATCACTTAATCGTTCATGCCCTGTTACCCTGACTACCGATAGCCAATACGTAAAACAAGGCATTGAGTCGTGGATCACCAATTGGAAAAAACGCGGTTGGCAAACCTCTGCTAAAAAGCCGGTTAAAAATGTCGACTTATGGAAACGTCTCGATAAAGCCTGCGCCGAGCACGATGTTACTTGGAAATGGGTAAAAGGTCACAGTGGCCATAAATATAATGAAATTGTTGACGACCTTGCCCGTGATGCGGCCAGCGGCAACAACTTAATTGATGATGAAGGTTACCAACCGTAACCCTCAATATCGCACTATTTTTTATTTTGCTGATAATGTTGCTTTGAGGTCTGCCTAAGCCCTACCCCTTTTATTGGCGCAAATTGTGGCCGAGCATGCCACTTAGGTTTTATTGGCGTAAGTGGCGCAACACGCTTTCGTGCCACCAGCAAATATACACTGCCCATAGGTTTTAAATATTGCTTGGTAAAGCTGCGCCAAAACGCAAACCGCGACAACCGGTTACCGCGTGCCAACGACGAATAAATAAAGCGTTCATCGGCCACAATTTCAAACCCAAGCAAATTAAGCCAGTCTTTAACGCGTGCAGGGGTAAAAAAGCGCCCTGTCCACGGTAATTTTTGACCACTAAATGGCAGTAATTGCGCTAACCCACAAAAGCTAAAAGGATTAAAACCGGTAATGGCAATATAACCGCCGGGAATAAGCGTACGATGAGCCTCACGTAATATATGATGCGGATCTGAGTGATACTCTAAACAATGGCTCATAATGCACGCATCTATACTGTGCTCATAAAAAGGCAGTTCGTCTATGTCAGCCACCACTCCGGTATAAGGGCCTGGCTCTGCAACGCATACTTGATGCTTAATGGAACTTTTGCTGGTATCTAACTCGCCACTTAAATTACCCAATTTAAGCATATGATAGCCAAACATACGTGGTAACCACGGCGACAATTTGCGCTCTATATCACAACGTAAATAATCACCATGCGGAAACTGTTGCCATGACAACGGTTTGGGGCCTTCTTGAAAACTAAGGGCTGGTTTCATTATATAAGCTCGTTATAATATTAATTAAATACCACTTTATAGAGCAACGATACATGGTGCAAGTCAAAGCAATTAAAGCCTTTTCTGATAACTACATTTGGTGCTTAACCACCGAGCATAATAATCAAGCGTGGGTGGTTGACCCTGGCCAATCTGCGCCGGTCACTGAGCATTTAGCACAGTATAATTTAACCCTAGGCGGTATTTTAATAACGCATCATCATTATGATCACACTGATGGCGTTACCCAATTAGTAAAACAGTATCCAAACGTTGAGGTTTACGGCCCAAGTAACAGTCCATTTAAAGGAATAACAGAGCCTTTAAATGAAGACCAAACGATTACCGTTTTAGGCACCTCATTTAATATTATCACCACGCCTGGCCACACACTCGATCATATTTGTTATGTTAATGATGCACTTGCCTTTACTGGCGACACATTATTTAGCGGTGGTTGTGGGCGCTTATTTGAAGGCACTCCAGAACAAATGTGGCATTCATTTAATAAACTTAGTGCACTACCGAGTGATTGCAAAGTGTATTGTACTCATGAATACACCCAGGCGAATTTGGCGTTTGCAAAAGCGGTTGAGCCACGAAACCCCGAGTTACTCGCTTACAGCCAGCAAGTGGATGAATTGCGTAATAAAGATGAAATAACGTTGCCAAGTACCATAGGCCATGAGCTGAAAATTAACCCTTTTATGCGTAGTAATTTGCCAAACATTACAGAATTAATACCAAAAAAATATTGTTTAGTTACAAAAAACAATGAACCTTGGGAAAACTTTGCTAGTCTGAGAAAGTTCAAAGATCATTTTTAATTTGGGCCTGTTGACCTTTCAAGGTTAAACATGCGCTAGCAACAACAATAATAAAACGATTAGTTAATAAACAATAAGTTAACATTTTCTAATCATATTTGTTTGGAACTTTTAACGGTCATAAGTGGCAATGTTGACTCATTATGGGTAGTATTCGCCGAGTTTTTTACCCTATGTATTGGTATTTATGAATAAATCTCCTCTTTTATTGGTCTTAGCGATGACGCTAAGCGGTTGTCAAACACTGACAACGTTAAACACAGATTCACAAAATCAGGCACTAGACCAGCTTGAAGGCGCAAGCCCAAACGATATTAGCACGGCGCTGATGATGAACGCGCAATATCAACAAGTGAACGATATCGAAGAGGAAGCCCCTGTGTTTGACGATGTTTGGGAGCGTATTCGTTACCAATTATCTATCGATATTCCCCAAAATCGCCCAGTGGTCGCTGAGCGTAACTATTATGCGCGCCATCAAGCATACTTAGATCGTATCTCTAAACGTGCTGAGCCGTATTTGCACTTTATTGTTGAAGAAATTGAAAAGCGTGAAATGCCAATCGAAATTGCACTTTTACCTATAGTAGAAAGTGCTTTTGACCCTTATGGCTACTCGCATCGCACCGCATCGGGTATTTGGCAATTTATGCCAGCAACCGGCGAGCGTTTTGATTTAAAACAAAACTGGTGGTATGACGGCCGTCGCGACATTGTGCAATCAACTCGCGCAGCGCTTGATTATCTCTCATACTTACACAAAACCCTTGAGGGTGACTGGCTGAACGCAATTGCAGCTTATAACTCAGGTGAAGGCCGCTTACTGCGTGCGATTAAAAAGAATCGTAAAAAGCATTTACCTACCGATTTTTGGTCACTTGATTTACCTCGTGAAACCACTGCCTACGTGCCTAAATTATTAGCATTAGCCGATTTATTAAAGCGCGCTGATGATTTTAATGTGTCATGGAAGCCTATCATTAACGCGCAAGTGGTTGAAGTGGTCAATATTGAGTCACAAATTGATTTAGCGCTGGCAGCCGACATGGCTGACATGACCCTTACCGAGCTATACAGACTAAACCCTGGATTTAACCGCTGGGCAACAGACCCTGATGGCCCACACTTTTTATTAATACCCACCGATAAAGTAGAGCAATTTACAGAAAAATTGGCTGCAACTGACATTAAAAATCGTCTTCGCTGGCAACAATATAAAGTAAAAAAAGGTGATAGCCTGTCGGTAATTGCCAGTAAATTTACCACTAGCACCAATGCAATAAAGTCATTAAATAAGCTTAATTCAAACGTAATTCGTGTTGGCCAACAAATTTTAGTGCCGCTAACAGATGGTAAAATTAACAGTGAACATTTGCCTCAGCAAGTACGCGCGGCCGCTAATAAAAGTTTGCGTACTAAGCTCTCACACACGGTAAAAAGTGGCGACACATTGTGGGACATAAGCCGCGAATACGATGTCACTATAGGTGAATTAGCTAAGTGGAATAAGCTGAAAAAAAATGCAGTGCTGCGTTTAAATCAAAAATTGGTTGTTTATAAATCAGCAAATCAGCCTAAAGAGTCAGCGAATAACACCAATCGCACTATTACTTATAAAGTGCGTCGGGGTGATTCATTAGCGCGTATAGCCTCTAAGTTTAATTTAACCGTGAGCGATATAATTAAATGGAATGACTTGGCTGGGCAAAAATACTTACAGCCAGGCCAAAAGCTTAAACTCAAGGTTGATGTGAGAAGTAGCTAATAAACATAACCAATAAATAAAAAAAGAGCGCATGCGCTCTTTTTTTATTTGGCTTAGCTTACAATGCCCAAAGGCTGTGCGGTTTGCCATGCCCCGCGAGTAAAATCGGGAATATCTATTGAGCGGCTACGCTCACTCACAGACTGGGCTGATAACGGCGAAATAACCGACCATGCCGCCCCGTCATAAACGTCTTGATCTAGCGGTTCACCATTTCTTAAGCAGTAAATCATCCGCCAAAACATTAAAAAGTCCATGCCACCGTGACCACCATTGCGCTGCGCCTCTTCACCCATTTTTGTCCATAAGGGATGGTCGTACTGCTCATACCATGCGCTCATATCATAATCCCACTCATGAAAACTTTTTGAGTCACCAGTTACAAGGGCAATACGATTAGGGAAACCGGCAAACACGCCATTCGTGCCTTGTATTAAGTTATGTCGTGAGTACGGCCGAGGGGTTGTCGTATCGTGCTGCACCATAATACTGCGCCCTTTGAGAGTTTTAATCAGCGTCGTGTTCATGTCACCGGCAATATAATTGAGCTGGTTACGGGGGTGTTCGGCAGCAAACTCACGTTGCGCATAGGCGCTTCGGCCAAGTGAAGGTGAGCTCATTGAGGTTAAAAAATCGAACCGATCGCCACGATTTATATTCATGTATTGCGATACCGGCCCTAATCCATGCGTAGGATATAAATTACCGTCACGTCTTGCATGCCACTGCGTTCGCCATGAGCCTGTTTTGTGCTCAAGCTCTTTCATTTGCCAGCGCAGTTCATGAATATACGCCGCTTCGCCATGTAACAGCTCCCCAAATACACCTTGGCGTACCATGTTTAATACCATTAACTCGTCGCGTCCGTAGTTAACATTTTCCATCATCATGCAGTTTTTTTGCGTACGCTCTGCGGTATCGACAATTTGCCACATTTCATCAACAGTCAGTGCTAGAGGCACTTCAACAAAAGCATGTTTTGCGCTGTTCATGGTATCGATAGCCATTGGGGCATGCCATGCCCATGGTGTTGAAATAATCACAATATCAATGTCTTGTCGTTCGAGCATTTGTTGATAAGCGCGCTCACTGCCACTATACAATGCAGGCTTTGCCACTCCCGTATCAACTAAATAATTAGCGGCACGTTCTAAAACCTCTGTATGAGTATCGCAAATAGCCACTATTTGAGTGCCTTCAATGTGGCTCATACGCTTTACATGGCCAAACCCGCGCTGACCCACACCAATAAACCCTACTCTCACCACATCCATTTTAGGTGCGACCAAACCGATAACGGAGCGCCCTTGTTGCATAGGCGCGCTAGTATGAACACTGCCACTAGATGCACAGCCACTAACCACACCAGCAGCGGCAGCTACACTGGCTGCCTTTAAAAAATCCCGACGATTAAATTGCTTCATTACATATCCCTTTTGTTATTATTTTTAACTTACCTAATGGCGATTAATGGGTAAAGGGCCAAAGAGGTAAGCTGCATAAAAATAGGTTTAAAATGGATAAAAATTCGCATTGTGTTATTGTTTGGGGTTATAGTCGAAAAAAATATTATTTCCTAACTTATTATGTCTTATATAAAAACCATCACATTTTTTTTAGTTATTGTACTAACGGGTTGCTCAGAGTCTGCAACCCCCACTTCCTCGCTCGAAAACAGTCCGGGCGTTAGTTTAAATAATATAAAACAGCATATTAAAACCCTTGCCTCTGATGACTTTGAAGGCCGCGGTCCATTAACATTGGGTGAAGTAAAAACCGTTGGCTATTTGAGTGAACAATACAAAGCCATAGGGTTAACTGGTGCCTATAACGGTGATTTTTTACATCCGGTTAAAATGGCCATGATCACCGCAGATCAAAACATGCAATTGACCATGGGTGATTTAAGCTTTAAAGCGGGTAAAGACTTTACTGCTCGTACTAAACAATTGCAGCCAGTTATTGATGTTCGCAGTTCTGATGTGGTCTTTGTCGGTTATGGTATAAATGCCCCTGAATATAACTGGAACGACTACGCCAATATTGATGTAACCGGTAAAACCGTTATTGTGCTGGTAAACGATCCGGGCTTTGCCACTCAAGACGATACGTTATTTACTGGTAATGCCATGACTTATTATGGTCGTTGGACTTATAAATATGAAGAAGCCGCGCGCCAAGGCGCTAAAGCGGTATTTATTGTTCACGAAACAGCTCCTGCCGCATACCCTTGGGGGGTAGTTGAAAGCTCAAATACCGGCACTAAATACAGTCTAATGGATAACAACCTCAATGCATCTGAATTGCCCGTTATGGGCTGGCTAACACTCGATGCCACCGAGCAAATATTTGCATCAGCACACTTAAATTACCAACAATTAAAACAACAAGCACTTAGTGAGCAATTTCAAGCTAAAGCGTTGAATTTAAAAGCAACCCTTGCATTTAAAAACGAAGTGTCACATGCAAAATCACATAATGTGGTCGCAAAAATCACAGGCAGTGAAAGCCCAGATGAATACATCGTTATTAGTGCCCATTGGGATCACTTTGGCACTAAACAAACCGACAGCGGTCCTAAAATTTATAATGGCGCCGTTGATAACGCATCAGGCACCGCGGCCACCCTTGAGATTGCTCGAATAATGCAAAAAATGCATCAGCAAACACCGTTTAAACGCTCGATTATTTTTGCCAACTTCACCGCCGAAGAAACCGGTTTAATAGGTTCAGCGCAGTTTGCCTCTGGTGACCTGATCCCAACAAAGAATATGATTGCCCTACTAAATATTGATGGGATGAACGTACTCGATAGCACCGACTATATTTTACAGTACGGTAAAGACCTCTCGACTATGGAACACTATTTAGCTAAAGCCGCAAACGCGCAAGGACGTCAAGTTAAACTGGATCCTCGTGCGCAAAATGGCTTATTTTTTAGATCGGATCATTTTTCACTCGCCAAACAAGGTGTGCCAAGCTTACTGTTTATGAGCCTAGGTGATACCGATCCTGACTACATCACTCATAAATACCATAAAGAAGCTGACGATTACTCAGCTGATTGGTCATTAGGTGGGGTAAAACAAGATGTAGAACTGATTGTTGATATAGCCTCACAACTGGCGAATAACGGTGATTGGCCAAAATGGACAAGCGAGTCTGACTTTAAAGCCAAACGCACCGCTGACAAACAATAAATACAATTAAACATTACTACTTAAAATCCTCCTACTCGGAGGATTTTAGTTTTACCCGTGCCTGTGTAAGCAATGTTTCAGCTTTTGCCCCTAAATACACATATATCGCTAAAGCAATTAAAAGTCCCACCACTGCAAGCATCATCGCTATAGCTGGCATTAAATACTCTGATTGCCCTAATGCGGCTTTAAACATAGTGAGTAGTGCTTCAATTGATATAGCAATTAACACGGTAGAGATAAACCGGGTAATGGTTCGTCGTGTTGATGAGTGTCTAAAAATATCTTTATGCATGAGGATTTCTTCTTCAAGAATTGTTTTGCCAAGATCAAAAACAGCCAATGCTAACGTGATATAAATAATGATGCTAAAGGGTTCTAGGGGATCGGACGAACTATTTACGTGAGTTATTAATTCATAGATGTCGATAAATACGATGTTGAGTAAAAAAAGCACCAAACTAAATAAGCACGCCACAATAATGCCATAACCTGCTTTAAAATAAGGTGACATAGTCGCACGTGCGGTATCACCCATCACAAACTCAATAAGCTGCGTTAAACTTACATCAACAACTAAATAATGTTGATTATTGATAGGTTTGTTTAATTCTTTAATCGCAGATATACATAAATGGTTGGTCGCAATAGAAATATAAGGCGCAGTAAAACAAATAGCATTACAGGCTTTTACATTTAAAAAATAAGGCCGCTCACTTAAATCCTGATTATTGCCTCTCTGTGCTAATTTTTTATTGTAGGCACGTTTAAAACAAACGTTATTGCCCTGTTGTGAGCCCTTCTCGTCCAAACAGTATTGTAATTCTAAAAAAGGATAATGCTTTGTTAAATAGCGCATATCACGATTATTAGCGATGCCGTCATCTATACTCATTAAAATTGATTCTAATAAGCTATGTATTATCTGCTCATATTCGTTATAGCGCTCAACACTACTTATATAACTCATTCTCGCCATAGTTAGGCTCCTTAAATACCCTAATCAACAGCTAAGCAAGTTTAAAACCAAGAATTAAAGAATATAAAAATCAATAGATTAAATTAAATACATTGATGCCATTGCACTATTTTAGTGACAACTGCACACACTATTTCTCGCCACGCACAAAAAAGCAGCTGAGTATTTACTACTTAGCTGCTTTTTATGTCTCGTTTATAAATTACATAAACGCTTTCATCCGTAATGTAATTACTGAATTTTTGCGAATTCTTCTTTTGAAAGCTCACCGTTGCTATCAACATCTAAATCATCAAATAATTGAGCTAGTTGTGAGTTAGCTTGTGCTTCAGACTGGCTAATAACGCCGTCGCCATCAGTATCGAAAGAATCAAAGTCAACCGCAGCAAGCCGCTGAAGATGAAGCAAGTGCTATTAAAGCGAGTGTTTTAGTAAATGTTTTCATAATTAATCCTTAGGCTAAATGCCTTAATTAAAATGGTAAGAAGTCCTTTTCAAAGATCCTTAAGGGAAACTAGTACGCTGAAAATTCGTCTTTAGAAAGTTCACCATTACCATCTACATCTAGCTCTGCAAACTGCTCCATAAGCTCAGCAGCAACCGATGCCTCTGCTTGGCTGATGGTGCCACTGCCATCTACATCAAGCGTTTCAAAGTCTGTGCTTGCAAATACTGCAGATGAAGAAGCAAGCGCCATTAATACCAGTGTTGATTGTAACTTTTTCATAATATAATCCTTCAAAGTGTGCAATGTTCGTCAAATAAAAAATAATTGGCTCAAAACTATCAACCTCATATCCTTGCGATTCTTTGTCATAGGCTCCCTTGCCTATTTAGGTTGTCTTGGGCAACTCAGAATCAATGGTAGTATTGAGCACTAAAGCTGGTTACGCCTTAGAAAACTCTGCTTTAGATAACTCACCGTTTTGGTCAGTATCAAGCTCAGTAAACTGGCTCATAAGTGAGGCGTCAACTGATGCTTCAGCTTGGCTAATAGCGCCGTTGCCATCCACATCAAGAGTGTCAAAATCGGTTGCCGCAAAAGCCGCTGATGAAGAAGCTAAAGCCATTAGTACCAGTGTTGATTTAAGTGTTTTCATAATGTAATTCCTTCATTAGGTTGTGCGATAAAAGCGATATGCTTTATCACGTTTTTGCTAAATACAGCTTAGGTATTACAACTTCGATGCCATGTTTTTAAAGTTATTTAAAAACATGTATTTAGAACGATTTTGAAGTATTTTGATAAAAATAAACCATGATTTTGTTGCTTTTTAGCAACAGCCACAGGGGCTGAAATAAATAAACATTTAAAATCAATAAGTTAAATTATAATAAAAAGAGACATGGGAATGAAAAAACTGGAAAAATCATGTTTAGAGCAGTTATGAGAATAAACCGACTCTGAACACATCCGACATACTTACTTTAACGGTATAAAATAGTACATATAACGTATTGAAATATAATAACTAAAATAATATTTCTATTATTTTTATAAAAATTTTTTAAGAGCGAATTAAAAACTATCGTTTTGTTGCCAAATGGCGAATTGGGATGAAAAAAGCTGTATAAGAGAAGAGTCGCTAGCAATGTGTTGCTCTAAAAATCAATAAACTAGTCGCTCATACTCATAATGGCTATGAGCGTGAGCAATGTGTTTTACAAAGTCTGCTTTATTTCCAACCTTGCAGCCATTTTTGTTGATCTTTTAAATCGCGCCACTGGATTGGGTATTGGTTTTTTGACATTACCGCCTCAGTGATACATTCAATGACGTTGCCGTCTTCATCAAACTCAACCTCAACAATAATAAAATGTTTTTCCTTATTAATTGCTGGGATCGCTGTCCATTTACTATTAAGCAGTTTTTTAGGGTTTAATTTATTCATACTACGCCTTCTAAGTTTTCTACTTGAACATACGCATCAGAGCCATTTTTAGTTTTATTAATCTAGGGTCTGTTGACCTTTCAAGGTTAAATTTGCAGCAGTCTGTTTGGTATTTAGGCAAGGCAGAGCCTATGTGGTGTGGTTATTCCCCAGAAATAGGCGATAACGCAGCATCAATGCCAAACAGGCGCTGCCCTTCGGGTTCTGCCTAGGGGCGATTTACTCTTTGTTACCTACATGGATGTAGGTAAGGGGCGTGAGCAGGACGCGGAAGCTTTGCTCGGTTCTTACTTAGTCCACTAGGTTACAAACCTCGCGCCGCGATTAAACCGCTCCTAGTTTGAACAAATTGTAATCCGAAAAGGTCAACAGACCCTAATATTCAAGACACTAATAACGTGCCTTTATACATTTGCATTTGGCAATGAAAAGCATATTCACCCACTTTAAGTGCCGGCAGCTCAACAGTGTTATTCTCACCCATAGCGAGCGTTTTACTGATATCGAGTGAAGGAAACACCACCGTTTCGGCGCATGGAGCGCTGTCTTGTCGATTAAACGTCAGCGTTACTTTTTTATCAGCAGCCACTTTAATATGGGCAGGATAATAAACGCCGTTATCAACCACTATCGTTATTTTGTTGTTATTACTCTGCACTTGCTTAGGTTTGTATAGCCAAAACCAGTATATAATAACCGCAATTAACAACGCGCCGAGTATATTGATCATCAACATAATGCTACTCCTATTTATAAAATTACGATTTACTGGGTTTAAAAAAGCGCAGGCGATTGGCGTTTGTGACCACAGTTAGTGATGACAACGCCATAGCAGCACCTGCAACAACCGGGTTGAGTAATATACCAAAGAATGGATATAACAGCCCCGCAGCAATTGGAATACCTGCCACATTGTAAATAAATGCACCAAATAAATTTTGCTTAATATTGACTATAGTGGCGCTACTAACCGCAATGGCATCGCCAAGACTCTGTAATGAACCGCGCATTAAGGTGATATCAGCGCTCTCAATCGCCACATCGGTGCCAGTGCCAATAGCAAACCCAACATCGGCTTGTGCCAGTGCAGGCGCATCGTTTATACCATCACCCGTCATACCGACTATTTCACCTTTAGCTTGGCGTTTAGTTACTTCACTGGCTTTGTCATCAGGCATTACTTGGGCAATAAAGTCCTTAATACCGACTTTGTTAGCGACGGCTCTGGCGGTAGCTTGGTTATCACCGGTCAGCATAACAACATGGATACCTTTTTTTTGTAGACGTTTAATGGCCTCTGCTGAATCGTCTTTTATCGGATCGGCCACCGCTATAATGGCTTGTAGTTGGGTATCAATTGCAAAATACATTGGCGTTTTAGCGGCGCTGGCTAATTGCTCAGCTTGCTCTTTTGCC
This sequence comes from Pseudoalteromonas sp. MER144-MNA-CIBAN-0113, assembly GCF_040308965.1. Classification (NCBI taxonomy): domain Bacteria; kingdom Pseudomonadati; phylum Pseudomonadota; class Gammaproteobacteria; order Alteromonadales; family Pseudoalteromonadaceae; genus Pseudoalteromonas; species Pseudoalteromonas sp. MER144-MNA-CIBAN-0113. The sequence goes on along the minus strand of NZ_JBEOOG010000031.1, from coordinate 29,547 downwards.
TCTGCAATACTGATATTGTGTTGGCTCATAAGCGCTTCATTGCCAAACAATAAAGTTTGCCCATTTAATCTGCCTGTAACACCTTGCCCCGTCACAGCGTTAAAATCGCTGACTTTTTCAATCGTGATATCTTCATTTTCAGCATAACTTACAATAGCTTGCGCTAAAGGATGTTCAGAGCCGTTTTCAAGACTAGCGGCAAGCTTTAGCACGTGTACTTTATCGCTGTCATTAAAATTAATGATATCGGTAACGGTGGGTTTTCCTTCTGTGATCGTGCCAGTCTTATCTAAAATCATGGTGGTTATTTTAGAGGTGGTTTGCAGCGCTTCTCCATTACGAATAAGTATTCCCGATTCAGCGGCTTTACCTATCCCAACCATAATTGACATAGGGGTTGCTAAACCCAGCGCACACGGACAGGCAATGATAAGCACCGTGGTCACGGCCACTACCGCATAAGCAATGCTCGGCTCGGGGCCAAAATTAAGCCAAGCAAGGCCCGCGAGCACTGCAATAATCATTACCGTAGGAACAAATACGCCGGATATTACATCGGCTAAACGCCCTATGGAGGGTTTAGAATTTTGTGCTCGTTTAACCATATTAATAATACTGGCAAGTGTGGTTTCACTGCCAATATGGGTGGCTTTAAATAGTAACGTGCCACTTTTATTAATGCTGCCTGCAACAATGATATCGCCCTCAATTTTGTTCACTGGCATAGGCTCACCCGTGAGCATTGACTCATCCACTGAGCTGCGACCTTCAATGACTTCACCATCCACAGGGATTTTTTCACCGGGGCGTACACGCACAGTCTCGTTTTTTAGTACCTCACTGATAGCTATATCTTGCTCTTTGTTATCACGCACTACCCGAGCGGTTTTTGGCTGCAAACCGATTAAGCGTTTTATCGCCTCAGAAGTACGACCGCGGGCTTTTACTTCAAAGGCAAGGCCTAGGCTAATTAAACCGATGATCATCGCTGAGGCTTCAAAATAAACATGCCTAGCCACCTCGGGTAGCACGCTTGGCGCAATGACTACCACCATAGAATACAACCACGCGGTACCTGTGCCCAACGCAATCAGTGTATCCATATTGGCGGTGTGGTTTTTAAATGACTGCCATGCGCCGTTGTAAAACTGTTTACCCGCAATGGCCATAACCACTAAAGTGACTATACCAACAATAAACCAGCCAATACGCTGCGCGTTGGTGGTGACACTCATATCAAAAATAAGCCCATACAACATAAGCGGAGCGCCAACGCCTAGCGCCAATACCATATTACGCATTAGCTTTTTATAGTGTGCGCTATCGGCTTTGGCTTTTTCATCTAACGCGTCTTGCTCCGACTCGCTATTCATTGGCTTAGCCTTGTAACCAATATTTTCGACTGCTTCAATCAGCTCTGCTGATGGCGCATTGCCTTCAACTTGCACACTGCGATCAGCAAAGTTCATTTCAACACGCTGCGCACCTGATACACTTTTTAGCGCTTTTTCTATTTTTGCGACGCAGCTCCCGCAATTAGCACCTTCAATTATAAAGTTTTGCACTGTGTCTTTATTGTTGCTCATTTTGCTTCCTCGGAACTAACTTGCTCGTTAAGGGGATCTACAAAGGTCTCAATTAAACTACATATATCGGCACTTACAGCACCATCGCTTGAGTTTTCCCACTGTTTTACCGCTGCTTGCATACGCGTTCTTAGTTTGAGTGTTTCTTGAAATAGCCGTTCTGTTTCTTCGAGCCGTTTAGTTATTAATTGTCGTGTCAGTGGACACGGACAATTCCCTTGCTCCGACTGAGCAACTATTTGCTGAATATCTTTAATAGAAAAACCAAGTTGCCGTGCACTAATAATAAACTTTAAACGTCGTTGATCGTCTTTGGTATACACCTGATAGCCATTGTTTTGGCTACGAATGGGTTTAAGTAGCTTTATACGCGTGTAGTGCCGCACTGTATCTTGGGTCACTCCCATGATTTTAGCTAGCTGTTTAACATACATAACTCACTCCATCGGGTTTTAATAGTGACATAATAAACCTATGTGTAACACACAGGTCAACCGCTATTTTAAAACTCTGGGAATGCGTTCTCGGCACATTAAATAAGTGATTACGTTTGCTTAAAGAAGAGGAAGAATACAGCAGTCACAAAATAGTGACTGCTAGAAAATGTAGACGTTATTTTGCTACGACTTAGGTTAACTATAGTTTAGTTTGCTTCACTACGCGATTTTTTAAGTGCTTCACCTAGCTGCCCAGCAATTGCTTGGATCTCAGGCATGGCTTCTTGCACTAGAGATTGTGACATTTGCATAGATGCTTGCATCACCTGTGGCATTTTTTTCAAAATAGCTTGCCCTGACTCTGTTTTATAAAAATCGAGCATATCGCTAATCTCTTGCTCACTAAATTGCTTATCATAAAGGTTAACCATCATAGGCTGCATTTTTTGCCAGCTCATTTTGGTTTTTAGCACCTTAGTCATATCGGCATAATATTTGTCAAATATTGGCTTTTCATCTGGCTTTACCCCCATTTGCACCGACATATTTTGCATCATGCCCTCAACTTGAGAATACATAGAGTCAACCATGGCGTCCATATCCATCACCTCTACCAGCTCATCAATTTTTTGTTGCTTAGTAGTTTGCGCTGCATATAGGCTAGTTGAAAAAATAAGTAGTGATAAAAGTAATACCTTACCCATATTAATATCCTTTTTGTATTTGAATTTACGCCATACTCACATGTTCAATAAGTGTTGTAAATGGGAACAACCAAAAAAACAAAAAGCCGAATAACTACCATTATTCGGCTTTTTGTCGTTTGTTAGGGTTAATCTTTTTCGATATTATCGAGTCCTTTCGTTCCATCTTTGGCTTTTAACTTATGATGAATAGCGGTTTTAATTAGCATATAACCACTAATGGGCGCCGTGATTAATAAAAATATAGTGATTAATATTTCTTTTACGCTTAAGCCACTAGCTGAATTGGCAAAAAATACCATCGCAGCCGTGAGTATACTTGCCATCCCTAAAGTGGTTGCTTTAGTTGGCCCATGTAAACGCATAAAAAAGTCCGGCAGTTTAATTAAGCCAATAGAGCCAATTAAAATAAAGAGCCCACCTAATAACAGCAATATTGATACGATCCATTCACTTATCATTTTAATACCTTACTCAATTATATCGCCACGAAGTAAATACTTACATACTGCCACTGTACTTATAAAGCCTAACATTGCGATAAGCAAAGCGGCTTCAAAATATAAACCTGTTCCCATACTGATGCTATATAAAATAATCAATGCTATAACGTTAATATACATTGTATCGAGCGCCAAAATACGATCTGGTACTGATGGACCAATAATAAGTCGCCATAAATTTAGTAGTAATGACAATCCAACCATTGAAAAAACAATCAGTAATACTGTATCTAACATTGAAATATCTCCTTTAGGGGAGCTTCGTAGCGTGCTTTAATTTGTTTGATAAGTGCTTGCTCATCATCTAAATCTAACACGTGAATTAATAAATATCGCTGCGCTGGTTCATCATCTTCATTAAGTGACTTAATGAGAGGATAAACCTCAGCACTTACTGTACCCGGCGTTAAAGACACACAACTAGCTAAAATAGTAATTGGCATTTCATGCATTAAATCGATAGGCACTTTAACAAAACCTGGACGTAAATTTTTTGAAGGGCCCAGTATTAATAAGGCCACTTGTAAATTAGCCACAATAATATCGTAAAGCACAATAAGTAACTGCTTGAACGCCAAGCCAGGCTTTAATATGAGTGGTTGTGGATCTCTAAATGACATACTGAATAAAGGAATAAGCAGTGCTAACAATGCACCCAATATAGTATGCCCTACAGACACACTGTTATTTAATAATAGCCATACTATAAATAAAAATAGACTACGAAACGGTGTGGGTAACCAACGAAAACGAGCTTCTAAGCGCATTACAGACCTCCCTTGAGTACCGCATTAATACCACCACTAATATCGTGAAGTTGTGTTGCTGTTTCAAGTGCATATTGCGTTGCCAAATCACCAAAAACAACCAACAGTATTGAGCTTGTGAGCAGGCCAACAAGTACGATAACTTGCAACGGATGTGCATTAGCAACATCAGCAGCCTCACCGCCTTTGTCTTTATGCTCCCAAAACAAACTCGTGCCTGCACGTGATATAGCAACAATTAACGCTAAGCTCATAATTAAGTAAACAGGCCAAAATACCAGTGCTTGCTCACTGTTTAAGGTGGTTTTTAAAATCCAAATTTTACCTACAAAACCTGAAAGTGGCGGCATACCTATGACGGTTAGTCCAGCGATAATAAAACACGCTCCCAACAAGAATGGTTGTTTAACTACGCGTCCGCCAACTAATCTGTCGCCGGCTTTACCTCGCTGAGTTGCAATTAAATCAGCCAGTAAAAATAGTGCTGCAGTCACTAACGTTGAGTGCACCAAATAATACAATAGTGCAGCTGTGGCGTTTATATTTTGAAGTGCAACCAGTGCCACTAAAGTACCCACAGAAACCAGTACTAAGTTTGCGGTAAGCTTACGTAAATCTTGTGCTGCCAACACCCCGATTGCCCCAATCACTATAGTAGCAATGGCCAACGCCCATAGCCAAGACTGCGCCATATGCTCAAGTTCACCGGCTTGCTCACCAAATACCACTGTATATACGCGTAAAGTGGCGTAAACACCTACTTTGGTCATAATCGCGAATAATGCAGCAACCACAGGTGTCGCACTTGAATAGGCATTTGGGAGCCATAAATGCAGTGGTAATAGTGCACTTTTAAGGGCAAATACTACAAGCAATAGTAACCCGCCCGCTTTAGCTAAATAAACATCATCACCGGTTAACTGCGGTACTTTATTAGCCATATCAGCAATGTTTAGGGTACCCAACACCCCATATAAAATACCTAAGCCGATTAAAAATACACTTGAGCCAACCAAGTTTAAAATAACGTAATGCAGTGCTGCACGTGTTTTTGGTTTACCGCCGCCGTGCATTAATAGCGCATAAGAAGCAATTAGTAACACTTCAAAAAAGACAAAGACGTTAAATAAATCACCCGTTAAAAACGCACCATTTACCCCTAATATTAAAAAATGAACCAAGGGATGGAAAAAGCTGCCTTGCTCGTCATCGCCGGCACACCCATATAAAACCACACCAAGACCTAAAAAGGCGGTTAAAGTAACCAGTAAAGTTGAGAGCATATCTGCTACCAGTACAATACCAAACGGCGCTGACCAGTTACCGATTGCATAAACAATAATCCCGTTATCTTTAACCTGAACCAGCAGCAATACTGTAATTACAAAGGTTAAAATAGCCATTAGGCTTGAAGTTAATCGCCGTGCAAATAAACTTTTGCCACACGGTGGCAGTAGCAGAATGATTGCCGCTAGCATAGGCATTAAAACAGGCAAAGATGCTAAATGCTGAATCATTTTCTCTCCTTGCGTTTACTTCTGGTTAGGGTGCCATCAACATGATCATTCCCTAAATCTGCTCGCCCTCGTATCGATAAAATAACCACAAACGCAGTCATGGCAAATCCTATCACAATAGCTGTTAATACTAAGGCTTGTGGCAGCGGATCGGCGTAATCAGCGCCAGTTCCAAGTACCACCGCTTTATTGATAGTTAAGCGCCCTGATGAGAATAAAAACAAATTAACCGCGTAAGAAATCATTGTCAGCCCCAGTACCACTGGGAATGTGCGCGCTCTTAATAATAAGAACACACCACAGGTGACTAGCACGCCAACGCAAGATGCGTATAACAGTTCCATTAAATATTTACCTCTTCTTTCTCTGCGTTCGCGGTCATATTACCTAAGCTTGCAAGGATCATCAGCGTAGCGCCAACAACAGTTAAGTACACGCCCAAATCAAATACAATGGCGCTGGCTAGCTCTGTTTTACCAACAAACGGAATATCAAAGTAATCAAACCAGGTAGTTAAGAATGGTTTATCGAAGAACCAACTTCCGACACCCGTAAACATGGCGATAGCGATACCTGATGCAATAATTTTTCGATAGTTAACATCAAAACGTTCATTAATCCACGCAGTACCATGTGCCATATATTGTAAAATAAAGGCAATAGAAGTTACGAGACCTGCTATAAAGCCACCGCCCGGTAAGTTATGACCGCGTAGGAAAATATAAGCAGATACTAATAGCGCTAATGGCAGTAAGCTTTGAGAAATACAAGCCAATAAAATAGGGTGACGGTCTTTAGACCATGGGCGTCCTTCACTGTCGCTTGCTGGCATATAAAGTGGAATTCTTGATAGCAGTTTAAATATACCCAGTGCAGCAATCCCTAACACGGTGATTTCACCTAAAGTATCAAAGCCCCTAAAATCAACCAAAATAACGTTAACTACATTAGTACCACCACCGCCTGTTTTGGCGTTAGCAATAAAGAACTCAGAAATTGAATCAAGCGGACGAGTCAGTAAGGCGTAACAAATACTGGCAATAATTACCCCCACCGTAGAGGAAATAACCACATCACGTAAAATACGCAATGAGCTTGACTCTCTTGGCGTGCTTTGAGGTAAGAAAAACAGTGCCAACATTAATAGTATAATAGTGGCTACTTCTACAGTAAGTTGCGTTAAGGCCAAGTCAGGCGCTGAAAAACGTGTAAACGCTACCGACACCATTAATCCCACAATCGACAGCATTAATAACGACACCATCCGAATTCGATGCCAAATAACGGTAGCAATAGCACCAATAATCAGTAGCCCTGCACCTATAGCATTTTGAATATCAACTGGGGTGTTAGGTACACTGCCAGCTAGCTGTTTCATTTCAAATAATGGCCAACCTGAGGCAAGTAATACAACGCCTAACATAATAAATACATAGCGTTGTAATGAGCCATTTTCTGTTGATTGGATTTTGTTTTGACACCAATTAACCACAACCGCTAAAAAACGCTCGAAGATTTTTTTAGCATTAAAAGGAGGTAACGACGCCTGAAACTGGAACAAGTACTTACGATTAACGTAAATAAATAAACCACCAATCACCGCCATACCACTCATAAGTAGAGGTAAATTGAAACCGTGCCAAATAGTTAGCTTGTACTCAGGCATAGCTTGGCCAAGTACGGCCAATGAGGCAGCCGATAAAATACCATCTACTGCAAAGTGCGGAAAAATCCCCACTAAAATACATAGCACCACTAAAATTTCGATAGGCACACGCATATAACGTGGCGCCTCATGAGGGGTGCGTGGTAAGTCTATCGGTTCACCATTAAAGAACACGTCATGAATAAAGCGAGATGAGTACGCTACCGACAGCGCACCTGCAACGGTTGCCAGCACAGGAATTAACCACGACATAGAGCCAAGTACTTGCTGATGCAGTGTTTCAGCAAAAAACATTTCTTTAGATAAGAAACCATTTAATAGCGGTACACCCGCCATAGCGGCAGCGGCCACCATCGCCAATGTGGCCGTATAAGGTAAGTAGCGCCACATGCCATTGAGTTTGCGCATATCACGCGTGCCGGTTTCATGGTCAATAATACCCGTGGCCATAAATAACGACGCTTTAAACGTAGCATGGTTAATAATATGAAAAATAGCGGCTACGGTTGCAAGTTGTGTGTCTAGGCCGAGTAATAGAGTAATTAGGCCTAAATGACTAATTGTTGAATAGGCTAATAAGCCTTTTAAATCATGTTTGAATAGCGCGATGTAAGCGCCAAATAAAAGTGTAGTTAACCCCGTCAAACCGACTAATAAAAACCAAGTGTCGGTACCCGCCAGTGCTGGATAAAAACGCGCAAGTAAAAAGATACCCGCTTTTACCATAGTGGCAGAGTGTAAATAGGCACTAACAGGCGTAGGTGCTGCCATGGCGTGGGGTAACCAAAAATGAAACGGAAATTGTGCAGACTTGGTAAAGGCGCCTAGTAATACTAGCACCAGCGCTAATTCGTATAAATCATGTGATTGAATAATCGCTTTGCTAGCTAAAATAGTGTCTAGGTTGTAGCTTCCAACAATATCACCTAGCAGCATTAAGCCGCCCAGTAATGCTAAACCACCCGCACCGGTTACCGCCAGTGCCATACGCGCCCCCTTGCGCGCCTCTGATTTATGCCACCAGTAACTAATCAACAAGAACGAGCTAATACTGGTTAGCTCCCAAAATACCCATAACTGAATCACATTGTTTGACATAACAATGCCCAGCATGGCGGTCATAAATAACATTAAGTAACTAAATAGCTTTGGCAGTGAATCGTTTTGACTTAGGTAATAACGGGCATACAAAATAACCAGCAGCCCTATTCCTAAAATCATAAATAAAAACAGTAAACTCAATCCATCTAAGCGTAAGGAAATATCCAGCCCTAAAGCAGGTATCCACTGCGCGCTAAAACGAATAGTTTCTCCCGCGAGAACCGCAGGCGCATGATAAAGTGTAATTGCAAGCGCGGCTAAAGGCGCAATAGCCGTTAGGCTCGTTGCCTGATTTCGAGAAAGTTTGCCGGTGCATGCAGAAATAACACTGCCTAATAAGGATAACAGGGGTATCCAGAGCAAAGTCATAATGAAGGGCCTTTTTGAATCATAAAGTTTATCAATTCGCTACTTGTTATTATTAAATACCAAAGTGACTTGGGTATACGTTTTATATCTGTTTTTTAACAACATTAATACGTACAGTTATACTGATAAACACGGTTTTTGTCTATAGAAAGCGCTTCTAGCGGGGCAATAATCAAACAAAAAAGTTTATAAATTAATGAACTGGGATAAAACCGGCTCAGCTTTTAAGCAGTTTTAATAGGCTCATATAATCATTGGTTAAACAACCTAAAAGCACTCTATTTAATGATTAAAAGCGCGGGAATAAATCTGCATGTTGCTCTATATGAGTTTGCCACAAAGCCCGATATTGCTCTGAAAGTCCAACCTGTTGATATTGCATAATAGACCACTGTGCGCTTGGCTTATAAGCAACACCTCCTTGCTGACAGCTTTTGCTTTTGTGCCATCCTTTTGGCGCATCAGTGTTATGAGCAATAAACAAGTTAGGGGCAACCAACCCCTCAAGCTGACAAAGCCAAGCTTGTTTTTTTGCTGGTAAAGCATATTCATCTTCAAAACCATTAAAGTGCATTAATTCATGTAAAAAGACTGCATAATTAGCCTGCGAGTTAATATGCATTAAGCCCTGATGCACATTGGCAGTACCTTGCTTGGGCATCATAATCGCAAAATCGAATCCTTTAGGAAGCCGCTGCTTAAGTGATGACTGTTGCCAATCGCACTGCGCAAGCGTTGCTTTAGTGCTGTTACAAGCAATTGCATTACCAACATATATAGGCTTTGAAAAACAAAATGCATTACTACTAGGCTCTGGGTGTTGTGCGTATTTTTTCACAAAGTGGTTGAGCCTATATAAACCATCACGGTGATCGCTCAGCATTAGCACATTAAATGTGCATTGCTTTTGTATCTCAATTTGATCGCTCGCTACCAAAAACCCTAATTTATTCATAAAGGAGTGATTTAATGCATCGAAGGGAGCATGCTGTTGTAACTGTAAATGATAAAAGGCATCCCCTTTAGGTAACTTATTGTGAGCTTTTAATAACGCTAAATCTTGCCAACGCTGTTGAGCAAGCAATGAAGCTGCGAGATGTTTTTGTTGTTTAATTGTTATCTCATCGAGGCTTGCTTGCCAAAAGAGCTTGGCGGTTTCAGTTTGATTATTGGCTATTAATGATAACCCATATCCGTATTGTGCATGGGCTATTTTATTGCGTGCTAAGGTGGCTAATGAGGTCGGGGGGAGTTGTAAAATATGCGATGCAAAGTAACTAGGGAATTGCCAATAACTATCAATCACATTGGCTTTGGCGTGCAATACTTGCCAAAAGCCAATGCTATTTTGTTTATTACTGGAGCCACTAATTAAGCTAGTGCACAGTAATAAAATACTTAATTTAAAAAAATTAGCCCGCGCTTTCACTTGCCATCAACTCAAGCTCTAAACGTGCATATTTATATTCTATAAATTCATGAACGTTCGTGGCCAGCGCCAACTTAAAGTAATCTGTTGCAATTGAAAGCTCACCTGCGGCTTGGTGCTGTTTAGCTAAGTAAAAATAAGCTTCACATAAACGTTGAGCATATTCTTGTTGTGAACTTACACCATCGGCTATGCCTGAAAAAAATGCTTTTTCACTCATATCACCTACATACAAGGCAATAAGCTGATATGCCCATTCGTTTTCATCAAGGGCTGCCGCATTAGCTTTTAACGAAGCGAGTGCCTGAGTTTTATCTTGTGCCGCTTGCGCTAAATAAAGCCACAGAACACGATAAGGATCGTTAGGAGAGCGCTCCAAGAACGTTTTAAAGTCATCTTTTGCAAGCGTGGCTCTATCACCATAGTACAAAGCAATACCACGATTTAAATACGCATATTCATGTTCTTGGTCTAACTCTATGGCTGAATCAAAATACTCGTATGCTTTTTCGTATTGCTGCATCAAGGTATGTTGAATCCCCAAAAAGTTATACACTTCAGCCAAATCAGGTTTCAGTTTAACTGCTCGGTTAAAATCAATTCGCGATAAAGTTGTCATGCCTAAGCTATCAAACAGCACACCACGGTCATAATACAGCTTTGCTTGTTGCTCTGTACTTAAGTCTGCCCTATTTAATAGTTCTGAAAAACGAGCAATGGCAATTTCATTTCTAAAGTCTGATGCAAGTGGCGCAGTAAATGGCACATTAATAATAGCAGCGGGTTTAGTAGTAGCCTGACAAGCGCTTAAAGACAAAATAGCAAAAGATGCCAAGGCTAAATGTTTAAGTCTCATTAAAATCCTTAATACCGAGGTAAGTAGCAAATAGATAAGACATAAGCTGTCTTGTAAGGTTCATTCTTGTTATATGTTACTTAACGTCTTGAACATAATAGGTTGCTAACATTAAAGCATAAAAAAAGGGGCTAAACAGCCCCTTTTTATACTATCCAGTAATTATCTGGATGAAAGATTAGCAATTACGCGTCTTTAGACTCGTCAGCTGCAGGTGCTGCTGATTCCATTGCTTCTTTAATACTTAGACGTACACGGCCTTGACGGTCTACTTCTAGTACTTTAACTTTAACTTCTTGACCTTCACTAAGGTGATCAGCAACGTTGTTAACACGCTCTGTGCTGATTTGTGAGATATGCACTAGGCCATCTTTACCAGGAAGAATGTTTACAAACGCACCGAAGTCAACGATACGTACAACTTTACCTTCGTAGATAGTCCCAACTTCAAGCTCAGCAGTTAATTGCTCAATACGGCTAATTGCATTTGCTGCACTTTCACCGTCTGTAGCAGCAATTTTGATTGTGCCATCATCACCGATTTCAATCGTAGTACCTGTTTCTTCAGTAAGTTGACGGATAGTTGCGCCACCTTTACCGATAACTTCTGCGATTTTCTTCTGTGGAATTTGCATCGTGTAAATACGCGGTGCAAACATAGATAACTCTTCAGAAGGTGCAGAAATCGCTTCGTCCATCACACCTAGAATGTGTAAACGAGCTGCTTTAGCTTGCTTAAGCGCGATTTGCATAATTTCTTGCGTGATACCTTCAATTTTGATATCCATTTGTAGAGCAGTGATACCGTTAGTTGTACCCGCTACTTTAAAGTCCATGTCACCTAAGTGATCTTCATCACCTAAGATATCTGAAAGTACTACAAAGTTTTCTTCTTCTTTAACTAGGCCCATCGCGATACCCGCAACAGAAGCTTTAATTGGAACACCTGCGTTCATAAGCGCTAGAGACGTACCACAAACCGATGCCATTGAAGATGAACCATTTGATTCAGTAATTTCAGATACAACACGAATTGAATATGGGAAGTCAGTCAATGTTGGCATTACAGCTTGGATACCACGCTTAGCTAGGTTACCGTGGCCGATTTCACGACGCTTAGGAGAACCAACAAAACCCGTTTCACCTACACAGAATGGAGGGAAGTTGTAGTTAAGCATAAAGTGGTTTTTGTGCGTGCCAGTTAAATCATCGATTAACTGTGAGTCACGTTCTGTACCAAGTGTTGCTGTTACTAATGCTTGCGTTTCACCACGTGTAAAGATTGCAGAACCGTGAGTACGTGGAAGTACACCAGTCATTACATCTAGTGCACGGATCATATCTGGTTCACGACCATCGATACGTTTTTCGCCAGCAGCGATACGGCCACGAACGATTTTCTTCTCAAGTGAACCGAATACTTTACCTACTTCTTGCTTATCAAGCGTTTCGCCTTCAGCAAGTTCGCTAGTAAGCGCTTCAACTACGGCATCTTTTGCTGCAGTTAATGCTTCTTTACGCGCTACTTTATCAGTAATACGGTAAGCTTCGCCTACTTTATCAGCAGCAAGTGTTGCTACTTTCTCTTCTAATGCAACGTTTTTCTCAGGTGCAGTCCAATCCCAAGTAGGCTTGCCTGCTTCTGCTTTAAATTCGTTGATTGCCTTGATGATAGACTGTGATTGCTCATGGCCGTATACAACCGCGCCTAGCATTACGTCTTCAGCAAGTACGTCTGCTTCTGATTCAACCATAAGTACGGCGTTATCAGTACCAGCAACAACTAAATCAAGTTGGCTTTCTTCAAGCTCTTTTAGTGTTGGGTTAAGTACGTATTCACCGTTGATGTAACCAACACGTGATGCACCAATTGGACCGCTGAACGGAATACCAGAGATAGCAAGTGCTGCTGATGTACCAATCATCGCAACCATATCAGGTTGGATTTCAGGGTTTACAGAAACAACAGTCGCGATAACTTGTACTTCGTTTACGAAACCATTTGGAAAAAGTGGACGAATTGGACGGTCAATAAGACGTGCAATTAGCGTTTCGCCATCGTTAGGACGACCTTCACGCTTAAGGAAACCACCTGGGATACGACCTGCAGCGTACATACGCTCTTGGTAGTTAACTGTTAGTGGGAAAAAGTCTTGGCCTGGTTGAGCTTCACGCTTACCAACAACCGTTACGAGTACTGACGTGTCGCCAATGCTTGCTAGTACTGCGCCGTCTGCTTGACGAGCGATAGCACCTGTTTCTAGCGTCACTGTGTGTTGACCTAGTTGAAATTCTTTTATAATTGCTTGCACTTAAAATATTCCTTAAATGTATTTTTAGTATTAATTAAGTTTTCATCAAAGTACCAATTACAGTACATAATTGTATTCAGTTGGAAATCAATTAAGTACTACAATTGGCAATGATGTAAATAACCGTAAATAAACCTTTTTATCTACGCGCCATAGTATATAACAAAGTCAGGTAAAATTGCGAGCTTAGTCCAGAGATAAACGCGTTGCTAAATTATGTACTTTGCTGTTACTTACAATGTGGCTTTTAGCTGATATTTCAAGGGGATTAATCGATGTGGATAGTGGGTATGGGGAAATTTAAGCACAAAAAAAGGAGCTAAAAAGCTCCCCTTTTGATAATCAAGTTCTTAGCGACGTAGGCCAAGCTCTTTGATTAACGCAGTGTAACGCGAGATATCTTTACCTTTAAGGTAATCAAGCAGTTTACGGCGAGTGCTTACTTTACGAAGCAGACCACGACGTGAGTGGAAGTCATGCTTGTGATCAGCAAAGTGACCTTGAAGCTTGTTGATATCAAAAGTAAGTAATGCTACTTGTACTTCAGGTGAACCAGTGTCGCCTTCAGCGCGTGCGAATTTAGCAATGATATCGATTTTTTCTTGATTGCTTAGTGACATAATAACTCCAAAAGTTAAATTTAATAGGTGCTTTAGCCGATCACTAATTCAGCCAAAACGATTAAGCGGGCGTATTCTACCAATTATCAGCATAACTACAAGTTAAACTTTACTCTGGTTGCTGATTAGACAAGCCACGTTTTGATTTTAGATGGCCATCAGGATTACGTTCACCAGTACCAATAAAAATTCCGTCTGCCAGAACTTTTATTGCACCTTCAGGTAATTCTTTACCTAGCACCACAGCTTGACCATGGCTAAATGCTATTCCCTGCTCTTTAGTAATTTCCACAACAGGTAAATCAACTAACGCGGTATCCATTGGCAATAATAGTTCGTCAAGGTAAGTGGAAGGCGCAACGTCTTGTTCTTTCGCTTGATTTAATAACGCTTCTAACTGCTCAAGTGTGACCATTTTATCTGCAGGGTAATGCCCTACAGCACTACGATGCAGCATAATCACATGCGCGCCGCAGCCTAAGTTTTCACCTAAGTCATCAACGATAGTACGAATATACGTACCTTTAGATACATGTGCAGTCATTTGTATTTCGTTAGCTTGCTCATCAAACTCATCAAGCGTTAAGCTAAATACGTTAATTTTTCGACACTTACGAGGAACTTCTATGCCTTCACGCGCATATTTATATAAAGGTTTACCTTCATATTTAAGCGCTGAATACATTGATGGATATTGGTCTGACTCACCTAAAAACTTAGCAATCTCATCGCTTAGTAATTGGGAAGTAACATTCACATCGCGAGTTTCGACCACTTCGCCATCAGAGTCTGATGTGGTAGTACGTTCACCTAGCTTAGCTCGAACAACATAGGTTTTATCTGTATCGAGTAAAAACTGGGTAAACTTAGTCGCTTCACCAAAACAAATTGGCAGCATGCCGGTCGCAAGCGGATCAAGCGCACCTGTGTGCCCCGCTTTTTGCGCAAAATAAATACCTTTAGCCTGCTGCAGTGCTTTGTTTGATGAAATGCCTTCTGGTTTGTTTAACAACAAAATACCATCAACTGGACGGCCTTTACTGCGTCTTGCCATTAGTCTTTAGTGCCTTCTTCGCTATCTGTTTCATCATCAACATGCTTAGCATTATCTTCACGAATGATAGAGTCCACTAAGTTAGAGATGCGCATCCCTTCCATTAATGAGTTATCAACCACAAATTTAAGCTCTGGCATAATACGTGCGCGAATACGTTTACCTAGTAACGAACGGATATAGCCCGTTGCTTCGTTCAGTACTTTTGCACTCTGTTTTGCTGCATTTTCGTCTTCAGTGTTAAACACCGTGATAAAAACTTTGGCATAAGATAAATCGCGTGATACTTCTACCGCAGACACTGTCACCATGCCTAAGCGCGGATCTTTAATTTCGCGTTGTAGAATCACAGCAATTTCTTTTTGAATTTGCTGAGCAACACGATCAGTGCGAGAAAATTCTCTCATTTCACTTTCCTAAAATTATAACTTATTGAAAAACAATAACAAGTTAACTAAATAATGGATACACAAATGGGGGCTGAGCCCCCATTAAAAATCTTAGCATAGGTTATGTTGGGCTATCGAGGTACGACCTTGAATGTCCAACAACACCTAACAACAATTAAAGACTACGTTGTACTTCAACTGTTTCAAATACTTCGATTTGGTCACCAACGCGAACGTCATTGTAGTTCTTAACGCCGATACCACATTCCATGCCGTTACGAACGTCTTGTACGTCATCTTTAAAGCGACGTAATGACTCAAGTTCACCTTCGTAAATAACCACGTTATCACGAAGTACACGAATTGGTGCGCTACGTTTGATAGTACCTTCAGTAACCATACAACCAGCAATTGCGCCAATTTTTGGAGACTTAAATACATCACGTACTTCAGCAAGACCAATGATCTCTTGTTTAAACTCAGGCGCAAGCATACCAGACATAGCTTGCTTAACTTCTTCGATAAGTGCGTAAATTACGCTGTAGTAACGAAGATCTAGGTTTTCAGAGTCAATCACTTTACGCGCTGATGCATCAGCACGAACGTTAAAACCAACCACAATCGCGTTAGACGCTGCCGCAAGAGTTGCATCAGTTTCTGTGATACCACCAACACCAGAACCAACAATCTTCACTTTTACTTCATCAGTAGAAAGCTTAGTTAGTGAGTCTGAAATTGCTTCGATTGAACCTTGAACGTCTGCTTTAAGTACCACGTTAACTTCAGATACGTCGCCTTCAGTCATGTTAGTAAACATGTTTTCAAGCTTCGCTTTTTGTTGACGCGCTAGTTTAACATCGCGGAATTTACCTTGACGGTAAAGTGCAACTTCACGTGCTTTACGCTCATCTTTAACTACAGTTGCTTCATCACCGGCAGCTGGAATACCAGACAGACCTAAAATCTCAACTGGAATAGAAGGACCGGCAGACTTAATGTCTTTACCGTTTTCATCGCGCATTGCACGAACACGGCCGTATTCAAGACCACATAATACAATGTCACCTTGATTAAGCGTACCTGACTGAACAAGGATAGACGCAACAGGACCACGGCCTTTATCTAGACGTGATTCAATAACAACACCTGCAGCCATACCTTCGGTCGGCGCATTTAACTCTAAAAGCTCAGATTGCATTAATACAGCTTCTAGCAGGTCATCAATACCTAAACCAGTTTTTGCTGAAATGTGCACGTACTGTGTATCGCCGCCCCACTCTTCTGGGATAACGTCTAGCTGAGCTAGTTCGTTTTTAACGCGATCTGGATCTGCGCCTTCTTTATCCATTTTGTTAACAGCAATAATTAAAGGAACGCCAGCTGCGCGAGCATGCTGTACCGCTTCTTTAGTTTGTGGCATTACGCCATCATCGGCTGCAACCACTAGGATTACGATATCAGTTGCTTTTGCACCACGAGCACGCATTGATGTAAATGCGGCGTGACCCGGAGTATCTAAGAAAGTGATCATGTTGCCGTTAGTTTCAACGTGGTATGCACCAATGTGCTGTGTAATACCACCGGCTTCGCCTGATGCAACTTTAGCTGAACGAATGTAATCAAGCGTCGATGTTTTACCGTGGTCAACGTGACCCATAACAGTTACTACTGGCGCACGTGGCTCTGACTTACCATCTTCATGGCGGTCATTAAGTACTGTTTGCTCTAATTCGTTTTCTTTAACGATGATAACTTTATGGCCCATTTCTTCTGCTACAAGTTGCGCAGTTTCTTGGTCAATAACTTGGTTAATAGTAACCATGTCACCCATTTTCATCATAGTTTTTACAACTTCAGCACCTTTAACCGCCATGCGTGATGCAAGCTCAGCAACTGTAATTGTTTCACTAATACGCACTTCGTTTTTAACATCAGCCGTTGGTTTTTGGAAACCGTGCTGTAATGACGCTGGCGCTTTTAGCTTACCTTTTTTACCTTTAGACGCTGCAAATTTATCTTTTGCTGGCGCTTTTTTCTTTTTCTTCGCACGGCGTGAGCCTTGCTCTTCGCGAGCATCTGCTACATCTTCTGCTTCACGTGCGTAAGTTGAAGTCGTAAGGTGGTGATCCGCGGTTTCTTCGCGTTTCTTACGTTCTTCTTCTTCTTTCTTCCAGCGTGCTGAATTCTCTTCAGCTAGCTTTCTTGCCTCTTCTGCTTGACGTTTCGCTTCTTCTTCAGCTTTCTTCAATGCGGCCTCTTCTGCTTCTTTTTGCAGACGCTCAGCTTCGATGCGATCTTTCTCAGACTTAGCACTTTGCTCAGGGGTCATCTGCTGTTGTTTCGCTTTACGCTCAGCATCTGCTTTGCGTTTAGCTTCTTCTTTGGCTTTACGATCAGCGTCTTCTTTCGCTTTACGTTCTGCCTCTTGTTTCGCTTTCAATTCTGCGGCTTCTTGTTCAGCTTTTTGCTGCTCTTCAAGACGCGCTTTTTCTTCAGCGGCTAGACGTTGCTGTTCTTGCTCTTGCTCAACAGCACTTTTTTTCACGTAAGTGCGGGTTTTGCGAACTTCAACTTGCACAGCCTTTGCTTTACCCGTAGAGCCAGTCACACTTAATGTGCTTTTGCTCTTACGTTGCAATGTCATACGCGCTGGACCTTCAGATCCAGTACCGCCATGTTGCTTGCTTAGGTGATCAAGTAACGTCGCTTTTTCAGCTTCAGTTACATTATCGCCTGCTTGTTTAGTAATACCGGCTTGTGAAAACTGCTGTAGCAATTTATCAACAGTTGTACCTATATCACCGGCTAGTTTTTCAACATTTACTTCTGCCATAGTCTCTAATACCTCCGTTAATAAATTACTCGTCTGCAAACCAACAAATATTACGTGCAGCCATAATTAGCTCGCCCGCTTTCTCTGAAGATAGCTCTGTAATATCTACAAGCTCATCAATGCCTTGCTCAGCTAAGTCTTCAAGTGTTACTACACCCTTACTTGCCATAACAAATGCTAAATGACGCTCTAAGCCTTCAAGCGCAAGTAAGTCTTCAGCAGGCTCAGCGCCTTCTAAGCTTTCTTCCGTTTTAAGCGCTTTCGTTGTTAATGCATCTTTTGCACGTGAACGTAATACGTCCACTGTTTCTTCATCTAAGCCGTCGATTTCTAAAAACTCTGAAGCCGGAACATAAGCAACTTCTTCAAGTGTTGAGAAACCTTCGTTGATAAGTAATGATGCAAATTCGTCATCAATATCTAAGTTTTCAGTAAATAAGTTAATTAACTTATCTGACTCAGCTTCGTTCTTAGCGCGCATTTCATCAACGGTCATTACGTTTAATTCCCAGCCAGTTAATTGGCTTGCTAAACGTACGTTTTGACCATTACGACCAATAGCTTGTGCTAAGTTATCAGCTTCAACAGCAATATCCATTGAGTGTGTATCTTCATCCATTACGATTGAAGCCACTTCTGCTGGTGCCATTGCGTTAATAACAAACTGTGCAGGGTTGTCATCGTAAAGTACGATATCAACACGCTCACCGCCAAGTTCTGACGATACCGCTTGAACACGTGCGCCACGCATACCAACACACGCACCAACAGGGTCAATACGCTTATCGTTAGATTTAACCGCGATTTTAGCGCGTGAACCTGGATCACGTGCTGCAGCGCGTAATTCAATCATTTCTTCGCCAATTTCTGGCACCTCAATGCGGAATAATTCCATCAGCATTTCTGGTTTAGAACGGGTTACAAATAATTGTGCACCGCGTGCTTCAGGCTTTACTTCATATAAAAGACCGCGGATACGATCACCCGGGCGGAAGTTTTCACGTGGCAGCATGTCGTCACGATAAATAACCGCTTCTGCGTTGTTACCTAAATCAAGTACGATTGCATCACGGGTTGCTTTTTTAACAACACCCGTTACCAGCTCGCCTTCTTGATCTTTATATGCTTCAACGACTAAGGCGCGCTCTGCTTCACGTACTTTTTGTACGATTACTTGCTTAGCCATCTGTGTTGTTATGCGGTCAAATTTAATTGATTCAATCTGCTCTTCTACGTAGTCGCCCATTTTCAAGTCAGGTTCTTCAACTTGAGCAGCTTCTAACGTGATTTCGCTGTATGGATTCTCTAAAGAACCATCTTCTAAAACTTCAGCTATTTGCCAGCGACGGAAGGTATCGTAATCGCCGGTTTTACGGTCAATTGCAACACGTACATCAATTTCACCATCATGCTTTTTCTTTGTCGCTGTCGCTAATGCGAACTCTAGAGCTTCAAAAATCTTTTCTTTTGGAACCGCTTTCTCATTGGAAACGGCTTCAGCAACCAATAATATTTCTTTTGCCATGGGTAATGCCTCGCTTGCCCTATTCCTTCGCACTCGAATTAAAACTTTGCGATTATGTTCGCACGTTCAATGTTACTAAGCATGATTAAATGCTCCGCACCATCGCTAGATAGTGTGATCATATCGCTGCTAACTGCTATTAAGTCGCCTTTAAAATTACGGCGACCATCTTGTGGAAGCTTAGTACGCACGCGTACTTCCTCTCCTTGCGCCTGCTCGTAGTGATCTTGTTTGAATAATGGACGATCAACACCAGGAGACGACACTTCCAAATCGTATTCGTTTGTAATTGGGTCTTCGACGTCTAAAATCGCACTAATTTGACGACTTGCATCGGCGCAGTTGTCAACTGAAATCCCATCCTCATGAGCAATGTATACTCTTAAGGTAGAATGGCGACCCGCTTGTACAAACTCAAGCCCATGTAATTCAAAGCCTAACATTTCTACCGCAGGCGTTAACATGGTTACTAAATCTTGTTCAAGTTTTGTCACGAAAATCCTCCATACAAACAAAAAAAGGGCTTATAGCCCTAAAATACTGAGTTTAAATTTTGATTTAATCGATAAACATTAAATCAAACGGTGCAGATACAACAACGCCCCGAACCAAGCGGGGCGTCACACCAAAAAACGCAAAACTGTGTGGCCTAGGGCCAAGCTTGGTTGCGAGTCAGTATCCTGACCAAATTAAACTTCATTAGCTTAAACGCAAAACGCGCATTACTTAGAATGCGCGATATAAAGTAGTAAGTATAAACTTACTATTAAGATTGGTTGCGGGAGCCGGATTTGAACCAACGACCTTCGGGTTATGAGCCCGACGAGCTACCAGACTGCTCCATCCCGCGCCAATAGATAAAAAGTTAATAACTTAATATCGCTGTTAGTAAATTTTATAACCCACTAAACAATGGCCGCTATTATAAAGATGTACACCTAAATTAGCAACCACAATAAGTAATAAGTTGATAAAAAAAGCAATGCTGTTTATTGCTTTGCTCTATGATTAAAACGACATGTAGAAATCGATCGCTTTTTAAAATACAGCGTATAAAAATAATTTTGGCTCATTATGAAAAAATTCAAAACCTTAAAACTAATTTTAGGTGACCAGCTAAACCCCGCTCATTCTTGGTTTAAAGATAAATCCGATGACACGGTGTTTGTTATTGCCGAGCTCATGCAAGAAGCGCAGTACGTAAAGCATCACGTGCAAAAAATATCAGCCTTTTTTAAAGCCATGGAAAACTTCGCTAATGCATTAAAAGATGCTGGCTTCAATGTTTTACATCTCACGCTAGATGACACCAAAGACGATGATGACTTACCCGCTCTTTTAAAGCGTTTAGCCAAGCAGCATGAATGTACCTCTATTGAATATCAATACCCAGATGAGTACCGTTTAAAAACACAGCTTCACGAATTCGCGACTAATAGCGAGTTAACGGTGAATGCCTGTGACAGCGAGCATTTTTTATTAGCATTTAACGACATAGATAAACGCTTTAAAAAAGATAAACACGTCACCATGGAGCATTTTTATCGGGCAATGCGAAAGCAGTTTGATATTTTAATGGACGATGACAAACCTCATGGCGGTCAATGGAATTTTGATGCGAATAACCGTAATAAGTTTTCAAAAAGCGATTTAGCCGATATCCCCAAACCCAAGTTATTTAAAAATGATGTTAGCACCATCATTGAGCGTTTAGATAAACATAAAATAAAATACTTTGGGCAAATAGAAACCCAATTAAGCTGGCCAACAACCCGTAAACAAGCAATAAGCGCACTTGATCACTTTTGTGCACATTTACTTCCCCGCTTTGGTCAATTTCAAGATGCGATGACAGATCAATGCCCTGATAAAGATACCTTTTATCACAGCCGGTTATCATTTGCGTTAAATGCCAAAATTTTACACCCTCGCTATATTATCGACCGTGTGGTTAAAGAGTACCAACAACGCCAAGATGAAATATCTATTTCTCAGGTTGAAGGCTTTATTCGTCAAGTACTGGGTTGGCGCGAATATGTGCGTGGCGTGTATTGGAAAAACATGCCCGATTACGCTAACAAAAACCAGCTTAATGCAACCCGTGCACTGCCACGTTATTTTTGGAATGGAAAAACAAAAATGAACTGCTTAAGCCACTCATTAACACAAAGCTTAGACAGCGCGTATGCCCACCATATTCAGCGCTTAATGGTAATAGGTAATTTTTGCTTATTAACCGCCATCAGTCCCGATGAAGTGGATGAATGGTATTTAGGTGTTTATATCGATGCTATTGAGTGGGTAGAAATGCCTAACGCCCGAGGGATGAGCCAATTTGCTGACGATGGCATCATAGCTACCAAGCCTTATGCGGCTAGCGGCAACTATATAAATAAAATGAGCGACTACTGTAAAAGCTGCCAATATAAAGTGAAAGAAAAAGTAGGAAAAGACGCTTGCCCTTTAAATAGCCTCTATTGGCAATTTATGCAAACACACCGAGAGCGGCTTGAAAAAAATCCACGGATAGGCATGGTTTATCGCAATTGGGATAAACAAGATGAATCATTGCGCCAAGAAACCTTAGAGCAAGCTAACAACTATTTAAATAATATTGAAAAGCTTTAAATATAAATGCCGTCAATTGGCGGCAACATCCTTAATAGTTAATATTAAAGTACCAAATACAGGTAATATTGTTAATTAAATGTTTAATCTGTTTGTCATGTCAGTGTAATGAGCTTATTTTTTAATTGCATCTCTTACTCCAGACTATGATGAGAATAAAATGAAAAAACAATTAATTGCAGCGACACTTTTATTGCTCGGTACAAGCCAAGCTCAAGCTTTTAGTCAAGAAACTCACAAACGTATTGTTCTTGATGCCGTAAATTATATGCAGCAACACCCAGCCAGCACCGAATATGCTGCCCTACGTCAGTACGCTGCACAAAACAATCTGACAATCTCTGAATTAGCCGAGCTGCTGGGACAAGCTGCTTATGATGTAGATGACTTTGAAGACACCTTTTTCTGTGGTGCTATTACAGGTTCATGTGTTCAAGCGCCAGTATGGGGAGCAGCGCAAAGTATAGTTAAATATACAAGCTATTGGCATTTTCAAAATCATACCCAAGGTGCAGACCAACATGGAAACGATTTTGGTGGTTATAATTATGAAAAGCTCACCGTTTGGGGCACTATTGATAATCTTGCATCTGCTTGGCTTAAAGGTGACTACCTTGATGATGGTAAAGGGGGAGAAACAGGTTGGTTTAATGCCGATTCTTCAAAATATAACAGTTATGGTGTAACAGAATCTCACTACAGAATCGATAGCAACTCAACCTATTCTATGTACGATGACTTTGAAGAAATGCCATTTCAACCTATCGATAATTTAGGGCAATATTGGTATCAAGGTTACTTACAAAGCGGCAATCCGCAAGTATTAGGGTTTGTGTTCCATACTACTGATTTATTACAACCTCACCACACGTGGACCACATCAGATCTAAATCATTCTAGCTGGGAAAGTTGGGTAAACGATTACTATGACCAAGAGCAGCTCAACGATTTATCACTCGTTACTCAAGCAATGCAAACGTTCTCGCCTTTAGATAAAAATAGCCAAGATGTTCGCCCATTATTAACTCAAGGCGGTTCATTTTCTTATGCACAAGGTGGGATTGTACTCAACTCAGAAAATCATTTTGATCGCCTTAATATAGCTAAGCAGGTCGTGCCCCATGCAATAGCAATGGTGGTGCACTTATTAAACCACGCCATGGTTGCTCGCTAATGAAAAAAATGGCTATTTTAGTGATTACATTACTAGGTGTGTCTTACCACTCCCTAGTAATGGCATCATTTACACAATACAGCAGTGATGAAATTAACTTTATGCATCGTGCTTATTTAAAGCACAACCCTGATATTACAATCAATGAAGTTAGAACTCGTCTGTATGAGAATCAGTTTTTATTACAACAAGCTGCGCTAAAAACCCCTGCGATAATAAAACGACAATCTGCCGTTGGTTTTAGTACTCAATACCATGTTGAACGTTACTTAAAAAATCTGTTCGATTCACAATTAGCTATAATCGCACAGTCAAGCCCGATAAAGCTTGAAACTTATGATAAGCAATGGCTTAAACACACATTAGGGCCCTACCCTAAAAATGGCCAGTATGTGCAAAGCGCCATCAAAAAAATGCAGCAGTTTGATTTAACCCCTCTTTTGTATAACGCTATTAATTTATATGAATTTGTCGATTCACTATCAATGCAGGTACGCTTTAAACTCCACAAAGGAGATAGTGAACTATTCAAAAGTGAATTAATAAAAAAACGGCAATTCAATATAGCGTTTTCAAAAGCCAAACCGATTTTGGCAAAACAGAATATTGATATTGAACATCTGTATGAAATAGCTAAAGGAGATATTCTGCGCCCCTCCATTCAAAGCTGGCTAGGTATAAATACAATGATGCATATGCAAAGCCCCGTTCTTGAAAAAGTAGAGAAACAAGTAAACAAAAGCGAAATTAAAGCATTTTATCAAGCCAATAAATCGCAGTTTAAATTTTTAAGCCACGTAAAAGCCCATGGAGCTCAATTTGCTCATCGAGCCAATGCTGTAGGTTTTCGCACCTTGGCCGTTAACAAAACGCTAAAACAAGCATTAGTAATATCCGGAAAACAAGATATATATGCTCAATACAACAGTGAATTAAACCGTAAAAACAAAAGTAGCTGGGTTGTACAACTTGCGTTCACAACTAAAGAAAACACTATTTCTCCTGTTATACGTACACCCAGTGGTGAATGGGTGGTGATACACAGTTATGAGCATCAGTTTGAGTACTTTTCGCCAGAAGATGAAACCGTTCGATACCAAGCAACAAAGGCCATCGCAAAACAAAAAGCGGTACAACAGTATGAGGATACTTGGCTCAAGTGGCAAAATAAGACAGGAGTAATTTTATGAGCAAAAAAGTTTTCGTTTCTGTTGTTGTAGCTTGTGTTGGTATGTACGCACTTTTTACTCAATATACTAGTAAACCAACGATAAAGAATATTGATTCCCTTAACCAAGCTAAAAGTGTTAAGCAAATAACGTCACTTGAGCTGACTACTGCTGACATGACCCAAGAGCTGAAAAGCACGCAATTAAACACGGTTACAACTAACAATACGAGCCCTCAGCCTTTGCCACCAATAACCTCTCCTGCCTATTTACCCAACATAGTAAAAAATACTCAGCCAGTTGCTCAGTACGGTGGTGATTTAAATAATCACCAGGCATATCAAGATTTCCACCTTGAACAGCAAAGACAGCTAGAGCAACGTTTTGTTATTGCTGCACAAGCCAAAATATAAAAACTTGAAGAATTACTGGCTAAAGGCCGACAAAAAAAGCTTTCACAAGAACAACTGCAAGTTGCGATAGATAAAATTAACGCTTTAAAACAAATGCAAATAAACTTAAAAGACTAACAACGCAAAAAGCCGCCAAATGGCGGCTTTTCACAGGGAAAATACATGTGCTAGCTTAACTATTTGCTTTCTAGCATATTGCCTGAGCCAATCTCGATTTTACGTGGCTTAAGCGCTTCTGGGATCTCACGTTCAAGGTCGATGCTTAGTAAGCCATTGGCTAAGTCTGCACCAAGTACTTTAACGTGGTCGCCTAACTGGAACTTACGCTCAAAGTTACGCTCGGCAATCCCTTGATGAATAAATTTACGCTCATCATTTTGCTCTTTACCTGCTTTAGTGCCTGATACAACAAAAGTGTTGTTTTCAGATTGTAAGGTTAACTCGTCTTCACTAAATCCAGCAACTGCCATAGTGATACGGTATTTGTCTTTATCAAGTGCTTCGATGTTGTATGGAGGAAAACTTGGCTGCTTGTCAGTTCGTGCAGCGGCATCCATTAATGATGCTAAGTGATCGAAACCAATGAATGAACGGTATAGGGGTGATAAATCTACTGTACGCATAATAATATCCTCATATTTAAGCGATATATTGCTGCCACTTTTCGTTTGAACAAGTAACGGCAAAAGTTAATTAATAATATAATTTTCAAATAATTCTGATTTACTAAAGACCCATCAGGCGTCCTCAAATAACTATTTATGGGCGGGCAATTTTATTTCAAGATTTTTTTATAAAATATTTTTATTTTTTTACAGGCCCTAAAAAAGCGAACGCAATAATCGTTTTTTTGCACTGTAATAAAAAATGAAATTAGTTACACTAGGGTCAACTAATTTGAGGAGAGCGTTATGTTAACAGTAATTTTTGGCCGTGAAGGCTGCCCTTTTTGTGTTCGCGCTAAAGATGTTGCAGAGCAACTTGCTAATGATCGCGATGATTTTAAATACCGCTACATTGACATCATCAAAGAAGGTATCAGTAAAGAAGATTTAGAGAAGTCTGCAGGCAAACCATGCCCAACCGTACCGCAGATTTTTGTAGACCAAACTCATATTGGTGGATTCACTGAATTTGAAGCTTATGCTAAAGAAAACCTAGGCCTTTACCAGTAATTTTGTAGACAGAGTGTTAACCAGCTCAATTAACGCACAATTGAGGCTGGTTAAATTTCGACCAACATCAAACACATATAAATTAGTTGTAATTTATACAAGCATTTGCCTCGCATTTCCTATACAATGCGCGCCTCTTTAAATTCGTTGAGGCGTATTAATGTCAGAACCAGTCACGTTTGAATCTCTAAATCTTTCTCCTGCAATTTTAAAGGCAGTTGAAGAGTTGGGTTACAAGACACCATCTGAAATCCAAGCTCAATGTATACCGTTATTGCTAGAAAGAAAGGACGTACTGGGACTAGCACAAACGGGTACAGGTAAAACAGCAGCATTTGCACTGCCATTACTAAATAATATTGACCCGTCTGTGAAACAGCCACAGATCCTTGTACTCACACCAACCCGTGAGCTTGCGATCCAAGTAGCTGAGGCATTTGAACAATATGCAAAACACACTCGTGGTGTTGAAGTACTGGCACTATATGGTGGCCAGAGCTACAGCATCCAGTTGAGCGCACTTCGTCGTGGCGCACAGATTATTGTTGCTACACCGGGTCGTTTAATCGATCACATAAACCGTGGCACTATCAAGTTTGATGCTTTACAAGCACTTGTACTTGATGAAGCCGATGAAATGCTACGTATGGGCTTTATCGATGATGTAGAAAGCATCATGGAAAAAACGCCGCGTGAAAAGCAAACATGTCTTTTCTCTGCGACTATGCCTAAGCAAATTCAAAACATCAGCAGCAAATATATGAACAATCCTGAACAGGTTCATATTTCTGCACGCAACTCAACTGTATCGTCAGTAGAGCAAGTGTTTTGGAATGCACACGTACATAAAAACAAAGCAATTGTTCGTTTCTTAGAAGCAGAACAATATGAAGGTGCTATTGTTTTCGTACGTACACGTAACGATACAGTTCAACTAGCTGAGTTATTAGAGCGCGAAGGTTTCTCTGCTGCTCCACTTAACGGTGACATGAACCAGCAAGCGCGTGAGCGCACAGTTGATCGTTTAAAAAGCGGCATGCTAAACGTTGTTATTGCAACAGACGTAGCGGCACGTGGTCTTGATGTAGACCGTTTAAGCTTAGTTATCAACTACGACATTCCACAAGATTCTGAAGCCTACGTTCACCGTATCGGCCGTACAGGTCGTGCTGGTCGTACTGGTAAAGCGATTCTTTTCGTTAAGCATAACGAGCGTTATTTACTTAAAAATATCATTCGTCATACTAAATCTGAAATCGCACAAGTTGAATTACCAACAGCTAAAGTTGTTGAAGAGAAACGTATCAATGCGCTTCAAGAAAAGCTTACGCTTGCACTTGAAAACAAAGATATTACTTTCTTCAACGAAGTGGCTGCCAACATGGCACAAAAACTTGAGCTTGCTCCTGAAGACTTAGCGGGTGCATTACTGTGTTTAGCACAGCAACAATCACCAATTAAAGTTGAAGAAGTTAAGATTCAACCGCGTGAACGTAACGAACGCAACCCTCGCAACGACCGTAATGATCGTGGTGACCGTGGTCGTCGTAACGAACGTGGCGGTGAGCGCGCTGAGCGTAAACCTCGCGAGCGTAATAGCCGTGATGCAGGTCCTATGGATACGTACCGTATCGAAGTAGGTCGTGAGCATGGTGTTCAGGTTAAGAACATTGTTGGTGCAATTGCTAACGAAGCAGACATTTCAAGCAAGTTTATTGGTGACATTCGTCTTCACGACAGTCACAGTACGGTACAATTACCGCAAAACATGCCTAAAGATGTACTTGATCACTTCCAAAAAGTGTTTATTTGTAAACGCCCAATGGGTATGACATTAACACAAGATCAAGGCCCTTCTGAGCCACGCGGCGAGCGTTCTGAACGCCCTGCTGGTGACAAGAAGCGTAGCTTTAACAAAGAAGGCCAACGCCCTGATAAGCGTAGCGGTCCTCGTAAAGAACGTCGCCCAGTTAGCTTCACCGCTAAGTAAGCAACGACTCTTTAGTAAAAAAACCTTGCCACGAAAGTGCCAAGGTTTTTTTGTGTCTGGAATTCAGGTATCAGGTCAGCTTAAATTCCGTAACTTGAAGCCGCAAGCCAGTATTAGATACTTAACTAAAATATTGAATTAAAAATATTCTGTTTGTTTTCTCTAACCAGAGATTGCAGTGAAAACAAGGCGAAATTACGCGTCAATAGCTAGCTTATTGTAAGTAAATTCAACGCAATTAGCGTTGAAAAAGCTGCTTGAGATAGCTTTATTAACCAAAACTCAGATTACTTAATGTGTATAAACATGTTTTCTTTGATTTTTAAAACAATAAAATTTATGTAAACTAAGCAAAGGCTATAATTCACGGACGAATTAAAAATTGAAAAGAAATTACGACAACTTACTCTTTGTAGTAATAATGTTACCTATTTTATTATGCATCATTATTCCTATTTTAATGGACTTTACAGATCCACCATTTATCACAAATGAAATATACGACGTTATTTTCTTTATAGCATTCCCTATTATTTGTGGCGCATCATTCATCTATTTAAATATACTTGTATTCAATAAATATAGACGCTGCAGTAAATACAGGGAGCATCTTAAATATAGTTTTTCAGATACAAAAACGAAATTATCATTAATATTCGCGTACCCATTAATCCCTTTGTTAATCTATGCAAGTCTCTATTTTTTATTCTCTGCCCCCATTAAATTATGGGCTTACTACACGCAAGGCGACTATTGGTATAAGGAATATATCCTAACTGATGTGCAAAAGTGTGGTTCTGATTATGAAGATAATTGTACTCGTTTATATTTTAAAGATCCTAAAACAAACGAAACTCATGATTTTAGGTGGTACGACGATAAGTCTACAATAATGAATAACAAAAACGATTATGTCTATATTTTTGGTGAGGCTAGTTTGTTTGGCTATATAGTGAGAGATTTAGAAAGGTAACTTAGACTTGCTTTGAATATTACAGCACTTTTATATAAACCTCACTCGAGTGAGTGAGGTTTATGAATCAAGATATAAGTTAAGGCGCTACTGCTGGGTACACGTAGCTGGCATCAAGTCCTAATGGGATACCGAGTGCCCAGTAGCCTAGCAAAAAGATACTCCAGCCAATCATAAAGGCGATTGAATACGGTAGCATCATCGCGATAAGCGTACCTATGCCTGTGCCTTTAACGTATTTTTGACAGTACACCACCACCAGCGGGAAGTATGGCATTAGGGCGCTGATCCATTTCTGTGTTGGTTTGCTATACTAAGTAAATCAAATCATGTTAGGAGCGTCCATGAATAATACTC
>NZ_JBEOOG010000030.1:0-44734 GCF_040308965.1 Pseudoalteromonas sp. MER144-MNA-CIBAN-0113 | reverse complement strand
AATCGTTCTTGGTCGAAAGATCGGATCTCGGAACAGGCATTTAGTTCAATTTTCTTAAACGAGATTCAGGTTAATTACTTTTTTAAGCTTAACGTGCCACTGCTGCGGGTTTTGTTTCCTGTGGCAGTATTTGCTTTGTGAGTATTTGATTTACCCACATAAGTAGTAGAGCGTTTTTGATAAGGCGTATTTCGACTACTTTTTTTAGCTTGCTTTTGTTGCTCGTCATTATTTTCACGACGTAGTTTCCCGCCCTGAAAGTCACGCTTATGAGCAGATTTAGCGCCACTATTTTTAGCTTGTTCAGTGTAATTGCGCTGTTCAGTATCATCATAAAGTGAGTGTTCTTGCGTTTTACCTGAATCAGCAATTGAGTCGTTAATGACCGCCATTTCAGCGTCGCTTAAATGTCGCCACTGCCCTACTTTTAAGCCTTTGAGAGTTACGTTCATAATACGCACACGTTTTAGTGTAACCACTTCGTAACCTAAGTATTCACACATACGGCGAATTTGACGGTTTAAACCTTGGGTTAAAATAATGCTAAATTGCTGCGCACCAGTCTGAGTAACTTTACACTTTTTAGTCACGGTATCTAAAATAGGAATACCGTTCGCCATTTTATTTACAAACTGACGATTAAGTGGTTTGTCTACAGTAACCACATATTCTTTTTCGTGGTTATTGCCAGCTCGTAAGATTTTATTAACGATATCGCCTTCATTGGTTAAAAAAATCAGCCCTTCTGAGGGTCTGTCTAAACGACCAATCGGAAATATACGTTCAGGATAATTAACGGCTTTAACTATATTACTTTGAATTTTACGCTCTGTGGTACAGGTAATGCCCACAGGTTTATTATAAGCAATATACACACGTTTAGGTGGTGCTTTTAATGGTTTACCATCAACCAAAACTACATCTGATTGGGCAACTTTAACACCCATTTCTGGTAATTCGCCATTAACGGTAACACGACCTTGCTCAATATATTTATCGGCTTCGCGGCGAGAGCAAAACCCGGTTTCACTAATAAATTTATTTAAACGCTTCAAGTCTGTCATCAGGCAAATCTTCTTAAATATAAAGGCGCATAGTTTAAACTACTCAAGCTATTTTTTCGCGGTTAATTTTCGCTAATTTACGCCATAGGTATTCAAGCGGGCCTTGCTTAAAATACCGGCAATAAATAGCTGTAAATATAAGCTGTACAATCACTAAGCTAATAGCGACGAGCCAATAATCGAGTCGGTTAAATTTGAGCGTCCACTGCGGAAAAAACACTTTAAACAATAATAACTGCATAATGGTTTGGCTTATGTATAAAGTAAACGCTAAGCGTCCAACTTGTTGGATAAGCCCCCCTATGTGGGCGCTGTTGTCACAAAGTTTAACGATTAAATGAATATAAAGCAGTGCAACACATAAGGCAGCAAGTTCATTAACAGGCTCTTGTAAGGCATAACCAATACCTTGATTGTATGGCACTAACATTAACCTTAAGCTAATAAATAACGCACTTAATAGAATAAGCTTAATAAGCAGCGCCTTACTAAGCCCTTTACTAAACACACCGTATTTGTAAGCCAAAATACCAATTAGCATAAACCCAGCACTAGCCCACAATAATAAAATAGGCACAGCCAACAACATATAGGCGCTCATTGCTATATTTTGGCTAAAGTGAGCACCGATGCTTTGGTAGTAACTAGTGTATATTTCGTAGTACTCGGGGGAATCTCTGTATAATGGCGCCTCATTAAGTCCTAACATAAATATGGCAATAGTCATTAAAGAAATAAAAGTAAAAAGCGCAGCTTTGTTTTTAAGCTCTTCATTCGTGTAATCTAAATAGCGCAATATAAATAAACCTGACACCCCATATAAAAACAAAATGTCGCCCGCCCACAATAAAAAACCATGTATTAAGCCAAACACAATTAGCCAATGTAATCGTTTTTTTAGTGGCTCAGTGCATTGGTATCGCTGATACTGAATATAAAGACCCGCACCAAACAGTAAAGTGAATAAAGTGCGAAACCGCCCTTCAACAAATATAAGGCTTAGTATGTTTAGAAACTGATCACTAGGTGGTGGTGTTGTGAGTGGCGTATAATTAAGCTCGAAAATAGCGAAGGAAAAACAGTTAATAAATACCAGACCAAGTACGGCTATGCCCCTTATAAAGTCCATATTATAATTGCGCAAAGCATGAATTCCCTAAATATTATCTTTATAGCTATCGGCCCATTGTACCGCTTGTTTGTATAATTTTGGTAAAAAAGCACTGTCTAAATTAATCAGTAATACTGCATTCTCAAGCGCCCACCAGCTTCCTGTTTCGTAGGCTTTTACTGTTTCAAGGATATAATATAAGTTATTTTTTTCACCAGTTAACGCTGCTTTTATATCTTCCGGGAATGGAAGTTTATCAACCAGCAAGTCCATTGGCTTGTCTAAAATAGCATCGAGCAGTGAAAAAAGCCCCGTTAAAAATGCTTCACCTTGAACCTGCTTAGCAACTTTAGCGGCTATTAATTCACAAAACCGTGCGCGAATAACGCACATCTGCATGAGCTCTATAGGCTTAGAGCGTGCTGTATGGGCAGTGACAATTAAACTAACAAACTTTTTTAAACGTGCTTGGCCGAGGTAAACTAACGCTTGTTTTAACGACGAAATTTGGCTTTGTAGCGGAAACACACCGCTATTTAATAAACGCAGTAACTTGTAGGCCAATGCCGCATCAAGCTCAAATAAACCGGTGATCACTTTAACATCAGGATCTGGCTTCATTACTTCTGAGTAAATAGCGATCACTAGGCCGTAATTATAGTGAATATCTTTTTGTTCTATCATCACTGGGCGCGCAAAATAATAACCTTGAAAATAATCAAAGCCCATTTTACGGGCCAATTTATATTCTTCATCGGTTTCTATTTTTTCGGCTAGTAGTTTAATATTTTTGTACTTTTTAAGCTTATTAACCACCAGCGGAATTTCAGCAAGTGGAGTAAGGCGAATATCAAATTTAATTAAGTTGACCAGCTTTAAAAAGCGCTCCCACTGCGGCGTATAAACAAAATCATCCAGGGCTAATTTGTAGTTACTGTGAAATAGCTTGCGACATAGCTCGTAGGTATCGTCGGTGGGCTCTATGGTTTCAAGTAATTCAATTACAACATCTTTACAAGGTAAAAAATCACACAAATCAAGTTTTAATGACTCAGGGCCAATATTGATCAATGCTTTTTTACCCGAGGTAATGTGACGAGTACCTAGGTTAAGCTGGTTTTCCATGATAAGCCTCGCCGTTGCTTGACCATCAGATACACCAGGAAAGCAATTTTCAGGACTATCGCGAAATAGCAGTTCATAAGCAACTACATTTTGATTCCGATTTAGTATTGCTTGCCTTGCCACAAATACAGACACATTACCTACTTTATATTATTTCCACCAGACTAAGTAATTAAAGCGTAAATAAGAACGGATGTCACTGAACTTTATAAAATTTTTTAATATAAGTATGTTATATAATCAGTTACCACACTATCCCAACTAAATCGTGCATCAGCAGCTCGCCTTTTTATTGCTTGCCATTGCTTAGGGTTTGTTTGATATAGGCTAAGTGCCTCAGTTAAACTCTGCAAGAGTGCATCAGCTTGTGTACTTAGCGTATCGCCGTTAAAACAAAATCCACTGACATTATGCTCTACGGTATCTTTTAAACCTCCGACACTGTGCACTAAGCAAGGTTGGCCGGCTCGCATTGCGAGCATCTGGCTAATCCCACAGGGCTCAAAAGAACTCGGCATTAAAAATAAATCACCTAATTGATACATTAAATCGCCAACATCTTGCCCATAGCCTTTTAAAAACAAAAAGTTGTTATTACGTGCCATGGCGCAGGTAAAAAGGTGTTCAAGTTTACTATCGCCTGAGCCCAGCACAAGTAAACGCCCCTTAAATTGATTAATGATCTGACACACTGAATCAATAGTCAGGTCTTTGCTTTGTTGCTGGCAAAGTAACAATACTTTTTGCTCAGTGAGCCGCCCTACACTTGTTACAAGTGGCCCTTGCTTATCACACGCCATAAATTGTAAAACACGCTGATGGGCGATGTAGTGGCTGCTGTGTAATTGCGCGCTTTTTGCCATCCAACTAAACAAAGTCGATTCTATTTGCTCTAATAGCTGACTATAGGTTGCTTCATGTTCGTCTTGAATTGCGTAATCACAGCCGTTGAGTATGCCAATTAATTTGCCTTGCTCAGCCGCTTGTTGTAAATCTCGTTCAAGTCCTTCGCCACCAAAGAATCCGTGGGCGTCATTACTTGCTATTTGCACTTCTTGGCTATAACTCGGTGAAACCACATGTACTTTGTCGGCTAAATTAATGGCACTGCGCATAGGGTTAAAGCAATGCGGATAACGAGGGTCACATAATCGTTGCCCGTCGTAACTTAACGAGGGAAACCATGCTTCTAAGCTTGAATCATCCCCTTTAAAAGGACGAATTCCCTGCAAAGCTAAATTGTGCACCGTATATACCAAGCGCAGCTTAGCAAGCTTGCCATAACGAGGATTAAATTTAAGTAACACGGCCACACAGGCACTGTGCCAATCATGCAAATGTAAAGTGTTGGGTTGTGTTAATACGCCCTGTATCAGGGCTTCACAAATAGCGGCATTAAACAGTGCAAACTTGGTTGCATCGGTAGCAAATGGTCTATTATCGTTGTCGTTACAATACACACTCAATGATTGACTAAAAAGAGGATGACTTATAACTATTTGCCTCACCCCTTTTTGATTCTGTGTAATTTCAAACAAAGATAAAACGTGTGTCTCTGACTTAAATGCCACACTCACTTCACCAATAAAACAGCGCTCACCTAGTTCAAAACCATAATCAGGAATAACCACATCTACCGTCAGCCCCTGCGCCACTAACGCCTTTGGTACATCACGAATAACATCAGCAACACCACCAACTTTGGCATTAGGTAACGCATCATTCTCTGCAGCAACCATTAATACATGCATTAATTTACTCTTATAGTTTGCTGCAAGGCTTTCGCCTTGCTCTTTTAATTATTATTTATTAACGATGTGACTTATTGTCTAACTTCATCAGCATATCGCGGGTGACCAATACAATCCCTTTTTTTGATACCCGAAATCCATTGGCTTCATCGGTTTTACGATCAAAACCAATCTCTAATCCAGGTGGGATCTCACAGCTTCTATCTATAATTGCTCGCTTAATTTTACACCCTCGATTTACAATAGCACCGGGTAAAATGACCGACTCCTCAATGGTACAATATGAACGAATATGTACATTAGAAAATAATAATGATTTTCTCACTAAAGAGCCGGAAACAATACACCCACCCGACACCGTTGAGTCAACCGCCATCCCTCGGCGATCATCATCATCAAAAATAAATTTGGCAGGAGGAAGTTGCTCTTGGTAAGTCCAAATTGGCCAAGTAGGATCGTACAAATCCAGTTGAGGCTCTGGCATAACCAGTTCCATATTTGCTTCCCAAAACGAATCTAGAGTTCCCACATCGCGCCAATAGGGTTGTCCTACCTGTGCGGGATCTCTAAACGGGTAGGCAAACACATTATGCTCTTCAATAATAGCCGGAATTATATCATGGCCAAAATCACGCCCTGAGCCCTCTGTTTGCGCATCTTTTTGTAGCTGCTCAAATAAAAACTCAGTATTAAATACATAATTTCCCATTGATGCTAAACAGGTGCCTGGTTTACCAGGCACTGAGCTGGGCTCGGCAGGTTTTTCGTCAAACCGACGTACACGACTTTCTTCATCAACCGTCATCACACCAAAGGTACCCGCAGCTTCTTCAACCGGTACTTCTAAACAGCATACCGTCATGTCGGCGCCATTTTCTACATGCTTTGCCAACAGCCCGCCATAATCCATACGATACACATGGTCGCCAGATAAAATCATTACATATTTAGGTAACTCATGGCGAATAATATCCATATTTTGAAATACCGCATCGGCAGTACCGCAATACCATTCATCACCATGGCGCTGTGACGCAGGTAATATTTCAACTGACTCACCTAATTCCTTTTTAAAATGCCCCCACGCTCGATTTACATGGCGAATCAGTGAGTGTGATTTATATTGCGTTGCAATTCCGACACGTCTTACACCTGAGTTAATGCAATTTGATAGTGGAAAATCAATAATACGATGTTTACCACCAAAATAAACGGCGGGTTTAGCACGCCAGTCGGTTAGCTCATGCAAGCGAGAACCGCGACCTCCGGCAAGAATTAAAGCGTAGGTTTCTCTTGTTAAATTACTTATATAACGATTTGCATAACTGGGCATATTACTCTCTCCGTTTAGTGTCAGCTATTAGTGTCAGTGTTTGTTTTTACTGTTTGGTGTGTGGTATCTAGTGGAGTTAAATGCCATATATCATCACAATATTGACTAATTGTTCTGTCACTAGAAAATGAGCCACTGGCGGCAGTATTTAAAATACTCATTTGAGTCCAGTAGGTTTGATCTGCATAGGCTTTATCAACATCACGTTGCGCAGCTATATAGCTGGCAAAGTCATGGGCGGTTAACCAAGGATCGTTGTTACTTTTAATGCCATTAATCACATCGTCAAATAAGCCAGGTTCAAATAGATTGAAATGGCCACTTTCGAGTAAGTGCATCACACTATTCAAATCAGGGTTATTCGCAATTATTTCACTGGGGTTATAATGTGCTTTTATGTCGTCAATCTGCTCAGCTTGTGCGCCAAATAAGAAGAAGTTCTCAGCCCCAACAGCGTCACGTATTTCGATATTAGCGCCATCTAGGGTGCCTATTGTTAGCGCGCCATTCATCATAAACTTCATGTTGCCGGTACCTGAGGCCTCTTTGCCTGCGGTTGATACTTGCTCCGATAAGTCCGTTGCAGGGCAAATGGTTTCCATGGCGGTGACATTATAATTAGGTAAAAACGCGACTCTTAGAAAAGCAGATACCTGTGGGTCTTTATTGATCACCTCAGCAACATTATTAATGAGTTTAATGATTTTTTTAGCCATCATGTAACCCGGTGCTGCTTTACCACCTAATAAAACGCAACGAGGCACCATGCCTTGTGTGTCGCCACGGCGTATGCGGTCATATAAATGAATAACGTGTAAAATGTTAAGTAACTGGCGCTTATATTCGTGAATACGTTTTACCTGCACATCAAATAGCATATTGATATCAAACTCTACGCCACATCTTTGTTTTACTAAATCAACGAAGCGTTGTTTGTTTTGCTGTTTTGCTTGATGCCACTTTATATGAAACTGCGGGTCATCGTAGTAACGACGTAATTGGCCAATTTGTGCAAAATCACCTATCCAGTCTTTGCCTATTTTTTCGCTAATGATCTGGCTTAAACTCGGATTGCAGTATGCAAGCCAGCGCCGTGGAGTAACACCATTGGTTTTGTTGTTAAATTTATCAGGCCATAGCGCGTAAAAATCTTTAAACAAACCCGCGGTTAATAACTGCGTATGTAGCGCTGCCACACCATTGACAGAGTAACTGCCGACAATGGCTAAAAAGGCCATACGTATTTGCGGCTCGCCCCCTTCTTCAATTAATGATAAATCCCGTTGTTTTTGCACATCACCTGGCCAATGCATGGCCACCTCGGCTAAAAAGCGGGCATTAATTTCATAAATAATCTCTAAAATACGCGGTAATAATTTAGCAAATAACGATACCGACCACTTCTCTAATGCCTCTGGTAGTAAGGTATGATTTGTGTAAGCCATGGTTTTGGTGGTGATATTCCATGCCTGATCCCAATCCAGTTCATGGTCATCAACTAAAATTCGCATCAGCTCGGCAACCGCAATACTTGGGTGGGTATCGTTAAGCTGAAACACATGATGCTGAGCAAATTCAGTAAAATCATTACCGTATTGTTCAATCCATTGTGTAAGTACATCTTGAATACTTGCCGATGATAAAAAGTATTGTTGACGTAATCTCAGCTCTTTACCATTTTCACTGCTGTCGTTAGGGTACAACACCATGGTTATTTGCTCAGCGAGATTTTTTTGTGCTACTGCTTCAGAATAACTTCCGGCATTAAATTCTGTTAAATTAAATTCGTCCGTTGCTTCAGACTTCCAAAGTCTAAGGGTATTAACAATATTATTTTTATAGCCCGGAATAGGTACATCATAAGGCACTGCTAATACATCTTGAGAACTGATCCATTGGCGATGCTCACGGCCAAATTTATCGGTGTAGCTTTGTACATAACCAGAAAACTTAACCCGTTTAGCTTGCTCCGGTGCGCTTAATTCCCAAGGATGACCTTCTCGTAACCAGTTATCTGGTTGCTCAACCTGATTACCCTCTTTTATTGACTGATTAAACATGCCATATTCATAACGAATACCGTAACCGACTACTGGCAGCGCTAAACTGGCACAGCTATCTAAAAAACAGGCCGCTAGTCGCCCTAAGCCGCCATTGCCTAAACCGGCATCATGCTCAGCTTGTTCAACACTTTCAAGCTCAGTACAGTAAGCTTGCAGTGCCTTTGTAACTTGTGATTCTAAATCTAGATTTAATACTGCATTACCCAGCGCTCTGCCCATTAAAAACTCTAACGATAAATAGGCTGTTTTACGGCGTTTTTGTTGTTTTATTTGTTGATTGGTTTCCCTGCAGCGTGCCACTAACCGGTCTCTGATCGTCAGTGCTAATGCATGATACAAATACAGCTGTGACTCGCCCACCACATCACGCCCTAAGGTGTAATAAAAGTGTCGTGTTAAATCATCACTTAAAGTACTTTCGTCTATCACTGGGCCTGCTTGCCAGCCTTTTACTACACACACTTGCTCGTCTTGCTTAGTCATAATCATCGCCTTCTAAATTGGCACTAAAAACCCAACTACTTTGTGCTGAAATATTCACGGTTGCATCTTCTTGAATAACAGATGATGCGTTATTTACACTTGATAATACTAACGTCCATGGCGCGATAATGGGCGATTGTGGTAATTGGCAGACCACAGGCAGTTTACTAGCATTAAGAATAATTAATAACGCATGCTTATTTTGCTTATCAAGTAAGCTATACATTAAAAATTGCCGTGTATCTTCATGCCAATGTGTTTCATCCATTTTTTTACCTTGCTCGGTAAACCACTTAACGGTGAAGCGCTCATCAATATCATCCAAAAACACACTGTGTTTAAATGCACTGTGACCACGCCTGATTTTTAGCGCATCATCAATAAACTGAATCAATGAATGATTCAGTTGTGAGTCTTTCCAGGCAAGCCAGCTGGTGCGATTATTTTGACAATAAGCGTTATTATTACCGCCTTGCGAGTGCGCCATCTCACTGCCAGCGGCTATCATTGGCACGCCTTTGGAGAGTAATAAGGTGAGTAGAAAGTTTTTTTGTTGTTGTAAGCGCAAACTCATTACTTCTGGGTCGCTGGTATATCCCTCAACCCCGCAGTTAAACGAATAATTAGCGCTATGGCCATCCTGGTTGTTTTCACCATTGGCCTGGTTATGTTTTTGCTCATAACTGACTAAGTCGGCTAACGTAAACCCATCATGGCTGGTAATAAAGTTAATGCTATTTAGCGGGCCTCGGTTACTGTGTTCAAAAATATCAAACGAGCCATGTAAACGCTTTGCCACATCACTAATAATGCCTTTTTCACTTTGCCAAAAGCGTTTAATCACATCACGATATTGATCGTTCCACTCTCGCCAAGGTGAAGGAAATGCACCAAGCTGATAACCACCAGGGCCTATATCCCACGGCTCACTGATCAGTTTAACTTTATTTAACACAGGATCTTGGGCAATTGCTTGTAAAAAGGTGTGAGACGCACTAAAGCCCGTATTTGAACGCGCTAAAATGGTGGCTAAATCAAATCGAAAGCCATCAACGCCCATAACTTCAACCCAGTAACGTAAGCTGTCGAGTACCAATTGTAAGGTTTTAGGGTGATCGATATTTAACGTATTGCCACACCCTGTATCATTAATATAAACATTGGGTTGCCGCTCAATGGTGCGATAATATGTCAGGTTGTCGAGCCCTCGCAGAGATAAAATAGGGCCATCATTTCCTCCCTCTGCGGTGTGGTTGTATACCACATCCAAAATAACTTCAATATTGGCGCGATGTAACTCACTCACCATTTGTTTAAATTCGTTTATATCGTCATTAACCAAATAGTCTTTATGAGGAGTAAAAAAATTAAGACTATTATAGCCCCAGTAATTTTGCAGTCCTTTAGCGGTTAAAAACTGTTCGCTTATAAAAGCATGCACAGGCAAAAGCTCAATAGCCGTTACCCCTAAACTTTTTAAATGCTCAATAAAACTGGGATGACTCAAACCTAAAAATGTCCCTTGTAGCGCTTTAGGGATATCAGGATGGCGACAGGTAGCACCTTTAACATGGCACTCATAAATAACGGTATTGGCCCAACTATGCTGTGGCTTATTATTTGAATAAGCAACCGGCGCAGTCACTTTTGATTTAGGCATATCTATCGCATTATTAACCACGCTTTTAGTGCCAATGGGCATTTGCCCGTAATGACGTTCGCTCCAAGTAAATTCGTTAAACAAGTCTTTTGCATACGGATCAATCAGTAATTTATGCTCATTAAATAACATGCCTTTTTCTGGGATGTATTCGCCATCAACCCTAAAGCCATACAATGCGCCTGTGCTTAATGGGGCTATATGAATGCTCCATACGCCGCCTTCATTAATATTCATGGCTATTTTTAATATTTCTGTATGACCACTTTTATCAAATAAGCACACAAAAGCTTGGCTTGCATTAGGGGCATACAAGGCAAAGTTGACGCCTTGGTTTTGTACACTCGAACCCAGTGGCAAAGGCGCACCCTGAGTAACCTCAAAGCAATTACTCATCATTCACCTTTTCTAAGTAAAGTGTGGTTAAGCCACCAATATTAACTGTAATACTGTGATCAAACCCATGACTTGGCTGAACGACTGAATGGATAAGCTGGTTTTTATCCTCTGTGACACGATAACCTGAGCCAAAAAAGCAAACTTCATCGGTATTTAATACCACTTTATATGTGCCCTTCGCTGGCACACCTAAGGTGTAGTGTTGATAAGCCGTTGGTGTAAAGTTAGCGACAATAACCATAAACTGGTCAGCATTTTTAGCATAACGAATAAAGCTAAACATACTCTGCTGGCTGTTATTATTATCTATCCATGAAAAGCCCGTTGCACAGCTATCGAGCTCATATAAAGATGGATGCGCTTGATACACTTGATTAAGACGTTTAACCGTATGCTGAATCCCTTGATGGCTTTGATGCTCAAGCAAGTGCCAGTCTAGTGAATGGTCATGATCCCACTCTTTACGCTGTGCTATTTCGGCGCCCATAAACAGTAATTTTTTGCCTGGATGTGCCCACATAAACGCATAATAAGCACGTAAGTTTGCAAACTGCTGCCAATCGTCACCGGGCATTTTGTTTAGTAGTGATCCCTTGCCATGCACCACTTCATCATGACTTAGCGGTAAAATGTAATTTTCACTAAATGCATACACCATAGAAAATGTCATTTTATGATGGTGATATTTTCTAAATAACGGATCTTGCTGCATATAATCTAAGCTGTCATTCATCCAGCCCATATTCCATTTATAACCAAAACCTAAGCCATTGTGTTCAACACTTTGCGTGACCCCAGGCCAAGCCGTTGACTCCTCGGCAACCATCATAATGCCGGGGTTATTTTTATAACTGCGTAAGTTCACTTGTTTTAGGCACTCTATTGCCCCTAAGTTTTCTCGACCGCCATAACAATTAGCTACCCACTGTCCTTCTTTACGACTGTAATCAAGGTAAAGCATTGACGCCACCGCATCTACACGCAGTCCGTCTATGCCAAATTGGCTAAGCCAATACATCGCATTAGAAATTAAAAAGCTTTTTACTTCAGGGCGGTCATAATTATAAATATAAGTGTTCCAATCAGGATGAAACCCTTGGCGCATATCAGCGTGTTCGTATAAATGGGTGCCATCAAAGCAATGTAAGCCATGTGGGTCGCTTGGAAAGTGCCCAGGAACCCAATCAAGTAATATGCCTATGTTAGCTTTATGACATTGCTCAACTAAGTATTTAAAGCTGTTGTAATCACCAAAGCGGCTCGTAGGTGCAAACAGCCCTAC
Source organism: Pseudoalteromonas sp. MER144-MNA-CIBAN-0113 (assembly GCF_040308965.1). Lineage (NCBI taxonomy): Bacteria > Pseudomonadati > Pseudomonadota > Gammaproteobacteria > Alteromonadales > Pseudoalteromonadaceae > Pseudoalteromonas > Pseudoalteromonas sp. MER144-MNA-CIBAN-0113. Next base: position 32,463 of record NZ_JBEOOG010000030.1, on the reverse strand, counting down.
TGGCTGATAACCCCAAGAGCCATCAAACGGGTATTCACTGATCGGCATAAGTTGTAAATGCGTGAACCCCATTTCAATCACGTAGCCTACAAGCTTATCTGCAAGCTCGGTGTAGCTTAAGTAACGGTTATGCTCAGCGCGTTGCCAAGAGCCTAAGTGCACTTCATAAATACTAATAGCGGCATCAATATGATTACGCTTTTGGCGATTTATAATCGCTTGTTCACTTAGCAAAATAGGCGCTGGTTTGTACTGTAATATACTGGCAGTGCCCGGTGCTTGCTGCATTTTAAATGCAAAAGGATCGGCTTTATCTAAAACTTCGCCACTGAGCGTAGTAATAGCAAATTTGTAGCACATGTCTGCACTTAAACCCGGGATAAATAATTCCCATACCCCACTTGCCGGATGAAATCGCATAAAATGGCGATTCGCTTGCCAAAAATTAAACTCACCAATAACCGATACACTGGCGGCATTAGGCGCCCACACACAAAAACGAACACCATCTACCCCTTGTTGTGTAGTAAATTGCGCACCTAGGTGAGTATAAGCATGCTCAAGGCTACCTTCGTTAAACAAGTACATAGCCTGTTCATCCAATGTACTGCTGAAGCTGTATTCATCATAAAATGTAACATCGCTATTTTCATAACTAACCTGGCATTGGTAAACACTGCTAGGCATGCTTGATAACTCAGCGATAAATAAATCACTGTGTTTATAGCGTAACGTGCTAATAACTTGACCATCAATTAACAGTTCGACGCGTAATGCCGCTGGCAAATAGACGCGTATTTCAGTGCCACTTTGGGTGTTGTGCGCGCCTAAAAAACTAAACGGGTCTTTAAATCGCCCTGCAGTTAATGCGTTTACCTGTGCGTCATAATCAACTAATTGCGTTGATACCCTATTTTTAGTACTGCCCATTTACGCATTCCTTATTGAATGTATTGCAGCCAAAAGAGCAGCATTATCTTTAAAAATATCGTCGCATGTATGTGTGAGTACCCGTCGCCAATTAGGATACTCTTTATCGGTGCCAGGAATATTGACTGGGTAGTGTTGCTTGTCTAAATCATCAAGCTGTAATGCAAATAAACGAGACGGCGATTTAGCTAAACATACAGCCAAAGCGCTATAAACATCAAAAGCATCCGTGTTAAGTGAAAAGGAAGTGTTTTGTGGATTTAAAAAGCGTAATAACCGGTGTTGCTCTTGCTCTCGCTGCTGAACTAACTGCTGATACTCATCAGTATCAATCAGCCCATACTGCTGTTTAATTTTTAAATCGCTATGCTGCCACCAGCCCACAAATGGCGGTACATCATGATTGGCTATCATTAGCAGGCATTGATCGCTAAGGTCATCGCTATTTACAAATTCATCATTTTGTTGTTTTTCAAAATAAAATAAGCTGTTTGAGAAAATGCCACTATCAACCAGTGCCTCTTTTACCTCAGGTGGTACAACCCCTAAATCTTCGCCTATTACTATGGCCTGATTAAGATGAGATTCAATTTTTAAAATTGCTAATAAATGCTCAAATGGGTAGTACACATAACAGCCATCTTGGGTATTATTGTTTATGAAACACCACCACAAACGCCTAATCGCCATTACATGGTCGATTCGTAACCCGCCTACTGCATCCATATTAGCGCGTATGAGTGAACGATAAAACTGATAGTTATTGTCAGCAAGGCGCTGCGGGTTTATTGCTGGTAGCCCCCAATTTTGGCCGTTAGGTGCCCAAGGATCTGGTGGTGCACCAAGGGTTGCATCTTGACTAAATAATCCCTGCTGATATTTAAATTCAGTGCCCTCATTAGCACAGCCCACCGCTAAATCATTAATTAAACCAATCGCCATCCCTTGGGCAATACAATGCTGTTGGCATTGCGTAAGTTGGCTGTGTGCTTGCCATTGGAGGTAATATTCAAATGTGGGCTCTGTAGTTTCTAACATAGCCAGCACATCATTGTACTGTTTACAAAACGCACTAAATTCGTTTTGCCGTGCTTGACTGCCCTGTTGTTGAAAATGCTTAAAAAGCAGCTTAAAAGCAGCATATTTACACTCAGTAACCGTTTTATAATCAATAAAGGCTACATCTTGGTCGCTGTATTTACTTGAGGTATAAGCAGATAACAACTCAGTTAAATCCGGATTGTTAAAGCTGTCTGGCGATAAATTAATTGCGATATATAGCGGATTGAGTAAGGCACGATTGTTTGGGTTGTAGGGGCTGGCGCACTCAGGGTTATCTGCAAACAATAAGTGCAATGGGTTAAGTAAAATATAATCCATATTTTGCTTTGCACATAAGGTTGCCAACTCAAGTAAATCACTAAAATCGCCAATCCCGAGTCCGGCTTTATTTTTTAATGTATATAACTGAATTGATAAGCCAAAGCGTTTTTTATCCGCTATTTGGTAGGCTTGTTCAGGGGTAGACCAAATTTGTGTTTTAGCTGATTGCTCACCCATCGTTAATAACGCATCATAATAGCCGGTTGGTAAATGCGTCAGTGGTAGCGCTATTTCTATATAACGACACCCATTTACAAAGTACTCACCTAATGCTGCATACTGAGCAATGTGTTCAAATTGCAGCTTTATATTTAATGCTGCCACAGTTAATGTAATTTTGTGATGCGTATCAGCTTCATTAACACGCACCTTTAGCACATTACTAGCCTGATCTATTATGCTAACAGCAGGTGCGAGTGTTAACCATGTAGCCGCATCCAATTGATAATTTAACTGGGTTATTTGCGCCGTATCACGTGTGTCAACGCCACAGCAGTGCAAAGCAGATATACGGGTGTCTTCGCTAAATATAACGTGTTCACCCGTATACTTAGTGTATTCGTAACCAATACCATGCAAATAAAACAATTGCGATAGTGCGTCCATTCAGCGACCTTAATTAATGCGTTGTGTATTTACTATACTATTTTCTGTACCAAAATTATTAGCAATATACCCATCAGCCTGATGATCGTTATCCCACTGTTTACCATTTATTAAATAGCGAAAATGAAACTCTTTATCAACGGGAAGACGTTGCTTGCATTTAAATACGCCAAGCTTTTTGTTGTGCTTCATTGGCACCGGCTGCCAATCATTAAATTCTCCAAGTAAACAGACATCATCTGCATCTGGGTGAGAAAATTCAAAGGTTACTTCTGCTTCATTTTTTGTTTTAAAAAAGCGTTTATTCAACATAATAGGCTCCAACTAAACCATAAGGGTTATTCATCTTTGCCACAGGCCAAACAGCTTAAAAAGGCGATGTGGAATCCATTCATTCACATAAAAACAGCTTTAAAGTTAATCAAAACTTTATTTACGCATTATTACAGTGCGTTATTTATTTTACCGCACTGGTTTGGTGCAATTTTAACCATTAAAACTGATTTTTAAGTAAGCACTGCAACTGAGCAACTTTTAAACCAACTACACCATAACAGCTAATTAATTTGCTTTTGTCCTTATACACATACTTATTAATTTTTATTACTACATTAAAACTATAAAAACCTTTAGCTTAACAACATCATCAGCGATAATAACTATCTACTCAGCCAACCCGATGAACACTTAAATACAATGTTGAAAAAAAGCATCCTTATTACTTCTGTTATCGTCTTTAGCATCATTACGGCTGTTGTAGGCAGTTCAATTTATACACTATATAGTAAAAAGGTGGTCTCTGTAGACCCAAAACTAAAAGAAATTTCAGGCATTGAGTTTGATAAACATAAACGGCTTTGGGCTATTAACGACAGTGGCGACGAGCCTAAGCTTTATAGGCTCAATGACGATGGTTCAATTGCAAAAGAAGTACTCGTCACGAATGCAAAAAATATAGATTGGGAAGATATGACGCAAAATAAGTTTGGTCATTTCTTTTTAGGCGACTTTGGTAATAATAAAAATGATCGTAAATGGCTAACAATTTATAAAATAGAAAACCCTATAGATATAAAAACCAATACAACAGAAGCTGAAATTATAAAGTTTACCTACCCAGAATTAGATGGCAGCCCAATACAACCTGATCAACGTAATTATGACTTAGAAGCGTTTGTGGCTTTTGGTCGACATTTATACTTGTTTACTAAAAATCGCACAGAGCCATTCGATGGAATTACTAACGTTTACAAAGTAGGTGACCATGCAGCGAATTTTGATGCCCAGCTGATAGATTCATTTAAAACGTGCACCACCATGGAAAAGCTTTGCTGGATCACATCCGCAGCACTTAGCCCAGATAGAAAAAAGCTCGCGCTATTAGATTCAACCAGTATTTGGCTGTTTGAAAACTTTAAAGGCGATAAGTTTTTCTCTGGCGATGTATTTAAAATTGACTTAGGTATTGTAACCCAAAAAGAGGCAATCACCTTTTATGATGACAATACAATCGCCTTTACCGATGAGGAGTTTAAAGGCATTGGCGGCAATGTTTATTTTATAAAGCTCGACCAAGTAACCAAAGTGAAAGTGCAGCGAAGCCATCCTCAGCCGCAGTAGTTTAAAATAAATCTATTTCTGAGGAATTAACTTGTACACTGATTAAGTTCTCGGCAAGTAAATCTTCATAGATACAAAATTTATCTCGGCCATTATTTTTTGCATAATAAAGCGCTTTATCTGCGCTTTCTAGCACTGCAATTGGAAAATCATAAGGACTAATACGCGCTAAACCAGCACTGATCGTCATATTTTCAACAAAAGGAAACGATGTATCTCTAATGAGCTGTATAAATTCAGCCATTTTATTACTGATTGAGTCAGCATCTGTGGGCTCAAAAACAATCACGAATTCTTCCCCACCAAAACGAAAAATTAAATCTGTTGAGCGAAAAAAGTGACGCATTTTTTGCGCTAATACGAGTAACACTTCATCTCCACAGATATGACCGTATTGATCATTTATATTTTTAAAATGATCAATATCTAAAATAGCCAGCCAAGATGTTGATGCCTGCTTTTGTTGCCTTTTATCTTTATCTCGGGATGAGCCGTGCATTTTTAATACTTGTTTTTCAATTAGCTGTTTTATTTTTTTCTCAAAGGTCTGTCTATTTAACAGACCCGTTAATTTGTCTCTTTCGTTTTCATGGAGTATCACTAAATAACCTGAACTCCGGATAATAAATCCATCTCAAGCAGCTATTTTCAGCGCTAACTGCGTTGAATTTACTTGCAATAGGCTAGCTATTGACGCGTAATTTCGCCTTGTTTTCACTAAAAATCTCTAGCTTGAGAAAATAAAAATAAATATCATTTTGATTCAATATGTTAGTAAATCTCTTAACCAGAGTTCAGGTTAAATAGTTTTCAAATATGCGGCAAAAAGCATTTAGCATCACTTGAGCCGAACTATCAAACTTTTTGAAACCACAAAAATGGCAGCAACTGTTTTTTCTTGGCGGGTAATGGGGAGCCAACGGCGTTCAATTCCATCGGCAGACTGAACAGTAATAATACAGGCAGAACGTAAACACGATAGAAGTTCATCCTCAGGCTGTGCAACAATTTGTCGTTGCACCCACTCGAATTGCTTTTCACCCGTGACTTTTAAGCAAAGACTTTGCTCAATAGTCAATTGGCCTTGAACTTCTATATCTTTATAAACTGAGACTTCTTTACAGCCTATAAATTCTTGGATGGTCGATATCAAACTATATTCAAGAGAATCTACATCTCTATTTTTTGTTATTTTGATGACTGAATTCAGTAAATTTTCTTGCATTGTACTCCTTAAAGCAAACTGGGCGTTTGAGCATTAATAAAATTTAGCTTAGACCACGCAGTGGAATATGCTAAATAAAAATTAAAGCATCAATGCTCATCCAGTTTAGGAGCCGCATTTTTAATAAATTAAGAACTGTAAGCGCTATTTTAGCTATTGGTCATGCAATTAATAAACTTCTCAGAGAGCTGTGTTATTGCCACTTTATCAGTGTACATAGGCTCGTTATTTTTTATTATAAACTCAGCACATTGTGCTTGAGATTGTTTGAATTTTTGCTTACATGAGTTTACCGATTCGCCAATTACTTCTTGGTAGATGCTTTCATCACACAAGCTATCGGCAAATTGACTCGCCCCGGTAACAATTTCATTAATGCTGACAGGAGAGGATTCTAATTTGAAGAATATATCGCTGTAAGTTTCAACCGTTATGCTCTGTGCAGGGTCAAATAAAGTCGCTTTTGCACTTAAATATGAGCCACCTATTAATAATGCCACAGCAGCCATTGTTGTGTATTTCATAACATTTCCTTGTAAAGTCTTAGCCCAGTGGTGCCAAAAACGTCCTATTTCACTCACACCTTATTAGCCAATGCTAATAAGATTAATAACTGTATTGATGAGATTTATTAAGTACTGGAAGATTGCAACAAATGCAGGGCAATAAGCCTATTGATTTGGTTAAAAACATTCCTTGTTCCGAATATCAAGTAGACTACAATCAAGTTAGCTTAAATGCAAATAATTAATGCTCACTGAATGTACTAAATAAATCGAATTAACGCTTAAATTTAGTCTCTAAAATAACCGATGAACGGGTACGTTCTACCCCATCTAAGTTACCAATATCATCCAGCAAGTGGCTTAACTGCTCAAGGTTCTGTGCTTCTACAATAGCAATTAAATCAAACTCTCCACTAATTGCATACAACTGAGAAATCGCATCAATTTGCTTTAATTCAATATTAGTTTTTGTTGTTAGCTTCTGTTTTACTTTTATTGAAACATGCGCAGAGACCAAGCTATTTAAAAAGTCATCTCCAAAGTCAACGCTATAACCCTTAATGATCCCACTTTGCTCTAATTTTAGCATTCGGCTTTGCACCGTTGAACGAGATAAACTCAAATGCCTTGCAAGATCAGAAATGCTAGTGCGGGCGTTCGTTTTTAATACTGAGAGTAGTTTTTCATCTTGGGGAGTTATCATAATGCTAATTAAATTCGTTAATTTGACTATTATTCTAATCATTTTTCACAAAATAGCACTGCAAATTTCATTCATAACCTTTGATAATGACATTTTTAATAAGTAAAACACATTGTATTGCTGAATCATCCTGACCTTATCGTTATTTTTTCAGCAACGTATTTTTTTATGTGAATAATTTAGGTGTAAAAATGCAAGTAACCAGAGATTTATTTAACGACGTAATGGTCCCTAATTACAACCCTTCAGCTGTTGTTCCTGTTCGCGGTGAAGGCTCACGTGTGTGGGATCAGAACAATAACGAATTTATCGATTTTGCCGGTGGTATTGCAGTTAATTGTTTAGGGCATTGCCATCCTGCATTAGTCGGTGCACTTAAAGAGCAAGGCGAAAAAATTTGGCACTTATCAAATGTAATGACCAATGAGCCAGCTCTTCGTCTAGCTAAAAAAATGGTTGATGCCACGTTTGCTGAAAAAGTTTACTTTGCAAACTCAGGGGCTGAAGCAAACGAAGCAGCATTAAAATTAGCACGTCGCTTTGCGCTAGATAAATTTGGTGCTGAAAAAACTAAAATTATTGCTTTCAATAAAGGTTTTCATGGTCGTACATTTTTCACTGTAACAGTGGGTGGCCAAGCTGCTTATTCTGACGGTTTTGGTCCAAAACCTGCTGATATTGTTCATTGTGACTACAATGATATTGCCGCTTTTGAAGCCTTAATTGGTGATGATACCTGTGCGGTAATGATGGAGCCATTACAAGGTGAAGGCGGCATTGTGCCACCAACTAATGAATTTGCACAAAAAGTACGTGAACTGTGCACTAAACACAACGCACTACTTATTTTTGATGAAGTGCAAACCGGCGTTGGCCGTACAGGTCACTTATACGCATACGAAGGGTTAGATGTTGTTCCTGATATCTTAACGACGGCTAAAGCCTTAGGTGGCGGTTTTCCAATTGGCGCTATGATCACCAGCACTGAAATTGCAGCACACCTAAAAGTAGGCACGCATGGTTCTACATATGGTGGTAACCCGTTAGCTTGTGCTGTTGCAGAAGCGGCATTTGATACTGTTAATACGCCTGCTGTATTAGATGGCGTAAAAGAGCGTGAACAAATGTTCCGTGATGGTTTAAATGCAATTAATGAAAAATACCATGTATTTAGCGAAGTCCGTGGTAAAGGCTTACTAATCGGTGCGGTATTAAATGAGAAATTTGAAGGCCGTGCTCGTGACTTTTTAGTAGCAAGTGCAAATAACGGCTTAATGAACTTAGTAGCCGGTATGAACGTTATTCGTTTTACACCTTCATTAGTGATCCCATTTGAGGACATTAAAGAAGGCTTAGCTCGCTTTGAAAAAGCAGTAAGCGATGTAGTAAACGGTTAATAACTAAGTAAAACATAACTAAGTCCTGAGGCAAACACACGTTTACCTCAGGATTTTATATGTTGTTGGAGCAAGTAGTTAATGCAAGTATTACGTCCTATTACTGTCAATGATTTTGCAGCACTTAAAGAGATTGCCATTGAGTCTGGCCATGGCTTTACCTCTTTACCTGTCGATGATGGGCAACTACAAGAAAAAATTGCTCGTGCGCAAAACAGTTTTACTAAAAACGTAGATAAGCCCATCGACGAAAGCTATCTATTTGTTTTAGAAGACAGTGAAACCGGCAAGGTAATTGGTACTACCGCCATAGAAGCGGCCGTCGGGTTATCTGTACCTTTGTATCATTATCATCTAGGTAAAACCGTTCACCATTCACCCACTTTAAACGTTTACAATACCGTAGATATTTTGAGTATGTGTAATGACTACACTGGCTGCTCAGAAATATGTACTTTATTTTTACGTGAAGACAGTAGAAAAGGCTTAACGGGACGTTTTTTATCACGTTCACGTTTTTTATTTATGGCGCAACACAGTGAGCGCTTTGCCGACACAGTAATTGCTGAGATGCGTGGTGTTAGCGATGAAGACGGTCACTCGCCATTTTGGCAATGGTTGCAGGAACACTTTTTTAGCATTGAATTCCCACAAGCAGACCATTTAGTGGGGTTAGGCGATAAAGTGTTTATTAGCGAACTCATGCCTAAATACCCTATCTATGTGAATTTGCTGAGCAAAAAAGCACAAGCGGTGATTGGCCATGTGCATGATAAAACCAAACCAGCACTTAAACTGCTTGAAAAAGAAGGTTTTGAACACCGCGGATACGTTGATTTATTTGACGCAGGCCCCACAGTAGAAGCAAAGCTCGGTAATATTCGCAGTATTCGTGATTCACAGGTGTGCCCTATTACTATTGGCGAGCTTGAACATATCAATGAGCAAAGCTCAGACACCCTTGCTATTTGTAATCAAGGGGTTAGTGATTTCAGAGCCACATTCACCAAACATGCTCATTACAATCAGGCAAAGCACACCTTAATCATCAGCCAAGAAGTAGCTGATGCACTTCATTTAAAACAAGGAGATGCAGCGCGATTTTTCCGCCTGTAACATTATTTATGAACACACAACTAATTAATAATCAATGGCTTGTAGGCAAAGGCCCTGCGTTTGATTCTATTAACCCAAGTAATGGTGAAATTGTATGGCAAGGTAATGGCGCCAACGCAGAGCAAGTTGACAGTGCCATTAAAGCGGCAAGAGCCGCGCAAGTTCAATGGGCAGACATGCCAATTGAGCAACGTATTACCATTTTAGAAAACTTCGTAGCCCAATTAAAAGAACACAGCAAAGAGTTTGCCACTATTATTGCTCGTGAAACAGGTAAACCGCTATGGGAAACACGCACAGAAGTGGGCGCGATGACAGGCAAAGTGGCCATTGCGATCCGTGCTTACAATGAACGTACTGGTACAACCGAAAACCCAATGCCTGGTGCAAAAGCCTTTATTCGCCACAAACCTCACGGTGTGGTCGCTATTTTTGGTCCGTATAATTTCCCTGGGCATTTACCAAACGGCCATATTGTACCAGCCATACTAGCCGGTAATACCGTGGTATTTAAACCATCAGAATTAACTCCTCATGTAGCACAGTTTACCTTAGAACTATGGTTAAAAGCAGGCTTACCTGCTGGGGTTATAAACCTCGTTCAAGGTGAGTTAGAAACAGGTAAAGCGCTGGCCTCACACAAAGATATAGATGGCCTATTTTTTACTGGTAGCTCAAACACAGGTCATTTATTACATAAACAATTTGCTGGCCACCCAGGTAAAATTTTAGCGCTTGAAATGGGCGGTAATAACCCGCTAGTGGTTAAAGATGTTGCTGATGTTAGCGCCGCTGTGCACGATATTATTCAATCGGGTTTTATCACCTCTGGCCAACGCTGTACTTGTGCACGCCGTTTATTTATTGAAAAGTCGCCCAATGGCGATGCTATTTTAGAAAAGCTGATCAGCGCCACTAAAAATATCCTAGTAGACGATAGCTTTGCGGACGATCAACCTTTTATGGGTGCCATGATCAGTGAAAAAGCCGCATTAGGCATGGTTGCAGCGCAAGCTAAGCTAGTTAAACAAGGTGCTGAGATTCTTGTTGAGCTTAAACAGTTAAAATCAGGCACTGGGTTTGTAAGCCCAGGCATTATTGATGTCACTAACATTAGTGAAATTGCCGATGAAGAACACTTTGGCCCGCTTATAAAAGTATATCGTTACACTGATTTCAATAGCGCTATAACAGAAGCAAACAACACCAGCTTTGGTTTATCTGCTGGTTTACTTGCTGATAGCGAAGATGATTACAGTCACTTTTTAAAACGTATTCGTGCCGGCATTGTTAACTGGAACCGCCCTATTACAGGCGCATCAAGCGCAGCGCCATTTGGTGGTATAGGTGCCAGTGGCAACCACAGAGCCAGTGCATACTACGCTGCAGATTATTGCGCATACCCAGTGGCCTCTGTAGAGTCAGAAAAAGTTAATTTACCGCAAACCCTCGCGCCGGGCTTAATAATTGAATAACAATTTAAACAGATTTAAGGATTTACCATGCATACTGATGTAAACACATTATTTGATAACCTGTGGCAAAACTATCTAAGCGTAACGCCATCGGCTGACAAAATTCATGACCTATTAGGCTCAACGCAAAAAGACGATATAATCAACGATCATATTGCGCTGCGTACCTTTAATATTGAAAAAGTGGGCCTTGAAAAACTGGCAGCGCACTTTTTAGCCATTGGCTACAAAGAATGTGGTGAGTACCATTTTGAAGCAAAAAAACTCTACGCTAAGCACTACGAGCACAGCGATCCAACGCAACCTAAAGTGTTTATTTCTGAGTTATTAGTTGAAAAATGCTCGCCTGAGCTTCAAGCAATTGTTACTGATATGGTTGCACAAATTGACGAAAGTGCGGTGACTGCCGATAACTTTTTATATTCAGGTACACATTGGCAAGTAAGCACTGATACTTACAAAAAGCTATTAGCAGAGAGCGAATATGCGGCGTGGATGTCTGCGTGGGGTTATCGTGCAAATCACTTTACTGTGAACATTAATACCTTAGCTAAGTTTGATAACATCCATGATGTAAACCAAGCTCTTAAAGATGCAGGTTTTTCACTTAATACCTCAGGAGGCGAAGTAAAAGGCTCACCAGAGGTGCTATTAGAGCAATCATCAACATTAGCTGATGAATACGCTGTAACCTTTAGCGATGGCGATATGTGCATTCCTAGCTGTTTTTACGAGTTTGCTATTCGTTATCCAAAACCTGACGGTGAAATTTACACCGGTTTTGTCGCTGCCTCTGCAGACAAAATATTTGAAAGCACCAACGCACGATAACCAAAGTGTGTTGAATTTAAAAAGCCCACTTTTGGGCTTTTTTTTGCCTAATGAATGGGTTAAAACAATTTTATGTATCGATAAAACGATAAATAAAAATGACAACAATCAATTGCCCCCTTATGGGCATGCAGGCTTATGTGTGTAAACTTAAACGCAGTTGCTCATTTCAACTGCGTTTTTTTGCTAAAAAAGGAACCTGCGCTTCCTTTTTAAAATTATAAAAACAACGGCTTATAGTCGTTTTCTAGTTGTTCGAAAGACAAATCGCCAATAAATCGACCAAAGCTGAGCCACGTAGCAAGGCCTCTTAAATCTTTAAAATGAGGCGGCACAAATTGCGGATTTTCAATGACACCTAAGTCATGCAATTGCGATATTAATCTAAAGTCATCAATTGATATTTTACCCACCAGCAATAATGGCAACTGATCAATTCGACCAAGCTGTATCGCCACCCTAATTAAGTTGTAAACTAAAACAAAGCCTTTTATGTAAGCAATATCTTTGGTAAAGGGTAAGCCGGTTGCGGTACTGCCTCTAAAAACGCGCTGTGCAAGAGTATAGCTGTCGTCTTTTGATAACCCTTGTGCTACATAATCTCGGTATATATCTACAAACTCAGCACCATCAATCACTTTCGTCACCGCTTGAATACGGTTTACTAATTTTGATAAACGACGTGGTGTTGATTTAAGAGTAATAATTTCCGTCAGTACTGCAAGCCCCTCTTGGGTAACCGTAGAGCTTGGTGTGCCTTTACTCAAGCAAGTTAAATAAGGTTGCGCTAAGCCATTTTGAGTCGTGCCTACATGGATCCATCCCTCGTGCACTTCTAAAATATCTAATTCGCGCTGAGAAAACTTAACATCTTGATTGAGCTTAATATTATTAGCACCTGCTGCTGCATCGCTGACAATACCATCACTTAGCATTACCTCTACGTTTATTCCCGGCATGCTGGCATTGACCTGTTCAGATAAAATTCGCACCGCGTCGCTGGCATCAATATTTTTAGGATCTTCAGGCAAAATATCCGCTGCAAGTAAATTTTTTAAAGGCTGTTCGAGCATATTAGCCAGTTCTGATAGCGATGGCTCACCGGCATGAAACAAATCTTTAGGATGACCAAATAGCTCCACTGATAAGTCATGAAACTCTGGCGTACCGCGGTATTCAAGCATGCTCAGAACCGTTTTATATTCGGTACACATTTTACCCATATATTGTGCAATTGGGTTTAATTGCCCCAACTGGTTAATAATATTGCGGTGCAGTGTTGAAAATGCTTGGCGCAACTCGCTAGGAACAAACCCTAAATCGCGCTGTTGATAATAAGCACGATCAATAAGTGGATTTTTTTGACATTTTTGTCTAAAAAATTCCTCTTTAATTTGTTTATCCCAATTTATTGCATCGAGTATTCTAATGGGTGTTTGCAATGCAATGAGTTGGTCGGATAATTCACGAGTTTTCAAAAGTAACGCTTTGTCTATCATGGTAAAAGCTCAACAAAAAGTGAACTTTGAGCATAATTTATAAATGAAAAATAACAAAGCAATATCATACTTTTTAGACTATTGTTTTTATGATGATCGACCCTCACTTCTATAGCGTATGAGTGATTAAATAAAAGGGACAAACAATGAAAAATGAAATCGACAATAAACAGATTCTAGCGGTTTACGAACGCATTCAACAACGCGGAGAAGTCACAGAAGAAGGTAAATTTTATCAAGGGATCACTGCATTTTCTGATATTGACGGCTATACCGTCTATTTACAAGGCAGTGGTGTTTTACTTCGCTTTGGGTTTCATAATACTTATCACCTTGATTATGAACATGACAAACACAAAGACGACTTTTTGAAAAAACTTTACAACATAGCTAATGAAGAGTGATGCGATCAACAAATAGAAGAAACAGACCAACCAGTTCGCGCAATTTGCAGTTTATTAACCAAGTTATTGCGCAATTAAAAGCAGAGCCTGAAAAACTGCAACTCATCAAAAACAACCTTGCTTATTACCGTGCGCAAACGCATTTAAAACGTGGATTTTTACTTGCAATAGAACGCTTTGATTGGGTATTTGAAGCGACCGATAATATTGATGAAATTTGCGACCAAATTATGGCTGACGATTATATTGGCAACCGTTTAAGACGTTATCCTTTGTTATTTAAAGGCGTTGTTGAAACCTAAACAGCGTCTTTATTTATCTCTTCACTAAGTTAACATTTCTGTAAATTAATCTCATATTACACTTCCTAAATCTTTTTTCTTGGATCTTCCCACAAACTCGCCTTACCGCTTTTTAAAGTAACCTGCCCACAAAAAATACAATTAGTACTCTAATATTTATCACACTAATAAATAAATCACTAAAAGTTTCACCAATTATGTAAAAAAATATTTACACCGCAAAAAGCAATCAAAAAAACACACGTAACAAGTTGTTATTAAATGATATTTTATAAAAATCCAGCTTGTTAATATAACTTCATTTTAGACTTATTTTATTAATTATTTATCCATATTTCAGACACTCACCATTTGCACGAACCTTGAATTGTTAGAGCTATTACCTTAAGCTTATCTTTATTGAACGATCAATTAATAAAAATTATGCCTAAAGTTGGAATGGAACCTGTAAGGCGTCAGCAGCTAATTGACGCAACAATAGAGTCAGTTGCTCAAAAAGGGTTACAAGCAACCACAATTAATAGTATTAGCAAAAATGCGGGGATGTCCTCTGGCATAATTAGCCATTACTTTGGTGGGAAACAGGGGCTAATTGAAGCAACTGTGCGTTACTTACTGTCTAACTTGAAAGATGACTTGATCAGCAAAGTAGATGAAAAGACCACGCCAACTCAAAGGTTAATGTTTATTGTTGAATCAAACTTTGCGCTAGTACAACAACGAAAAGACACCACTCGGACGTGGTTAAGTTTTTGGGCGCAATCAATGCACGACAAGGAACTTCATCGTTTACAAAATGTAAACAGCAAACGCTTGCAAAGCAATTTAACCGTTTCATTTAAGCAATTAATGCCTTTAGCGCAAGCAAATCTCGCGGCAGAGTTAACCGCAGCAATGATCGATGGTTTATGGCTACGAGCCGTATTAAGCCAATCAGACGAAAATCAGTTTAAACACAGTGAATCACTGGCTAAAAACTACGTGCATTCACTTATCAAGCAATATGGAGCCTAACGTGACTACACCTATCTATCAAAACTTTATCAACGGTCAATTCCTTGCAAACAAAAGCGGCGAAACATTTGATGTAGTAAATCCTGCAACCGGCCAAGTAATTTATGCCGTTGAAGTTGCCGATGAATACGTTCAAAACGCAGCAATTGAAAGTGCAAAACAAGGCTTTAAAGTTTGGTCAGCCATGACCCCTATTGAGCGCAGCCGTATTTTATTAACCGCCGTTGCTATTTTACGCAAGCGTAATGATGAGCTTGCACTAGTTGAAGTGCTCGATACCGGTAAACCAATGCAAGAAGCTAACTGCGTAGATGTTGAAACAGGTGCAGATGTAATTGAATATTTTGCAGGCCTTGCCCCTGCACAAGTTGGTCAACAACAAATGGTTGGCGATGACTTTTACTACACACGCAAAGAGCCTTTAGGTATTTGTGCTGGTATTGGTGCATGGAACTACCCATTACAAATTGCATGTTGGAAGTCTGGCCCTGCCCTTGCAGCGGGTAATGCATTTATTTTTAAACCTTCAGAAGAAACCCCGCTTGGCGCAATTAAATTAGCAGAGGTGTTTATTGAAGCAGGTGTACCCGCTGGCGTATTCAATGTAGTTCAAGGCGCGAGTGAAGTAGGCCAATGGCTTACTGCACACCAAGATATTGAAAAAGTATCGTTTACTGGTGAAGTAGGTACCGGTAAGAAAGTCGTCGCCAGTGCTGCAGGTACATTAAAAGATGTGACTATGGAACTAGGTGGTAAATCGCCGTTACTTGTCTTTGACGATGCCAATATAGAGCAAGCAGTAAGCGCGGCAATGTTAGGGAACTTTTATACCCAAGGTGAAATTTGTACTAATTGCACTCGTATCTATGTTCACAAAAATGTGTACCAGCAGTTTATTGATGAGCTTAAAACTCGCACCGAAAACAATATTATTGCCGGCGATCCACAAGATTTAAACACTAACTTTGGCGCGCTTATTTCTAAAAAGCATCAAGATTTAGTACTGAGCTACATCAACAAAGGCCTTGAAGAAGGGGCAACGCTATTAACCGGTGGCTCAACGCTTTCACCAGCATCTGCGCCAAATGGTTATTTTGTAGCGCCAACCGTATTTGTTGATTGCAACGATGAAATGACCATCGTTAAAGAAGAAATTTTTGGCCCAGTAATGAGCGTTTTAGTATTTGATGACGAAGATGATGTAATTGCACGTGCTAACTGCACTCACTTAGGTTTAGCTGCTGGCGTATTCACAAGCGATATTAAACGTGCTCATCGCGTTATTCATCAGCTACAAGCGGGGATTTGTTGGATCAATGCTTACGGTAACTCGCCGGCAGAAATGCCTGTAGGTGGCTATAAGCAATCAGGTATCGGCCGCGAAAACGGCATACAAACGCTTGATCATTACACGCAAACTAAGTCTGTTTATGTTGGTATGGCTGACATAGAAAGCCCATTTTAAGGAATCATTATGAACCACTCTTTTGATTATATTATTGTAGGCGCGGGCTCAGCAGGTTGTGTGTTAGCAAATCGCTTGTCTGAAGATTCAAGTAACAAGGTATTGTTACTTGAAACCGGCGGCAGCGATAAAAGCATTTTTATTAAAATGCCCACTGCTCTGTCGATTCCAATGAATACCGATAAGTATGCGTGGCAATTTCATACGCAGCCAGAAAAGTACTTAGATAACCGTGAAATGCACTGCCCACGCGGTAAAGTGCTTGGCGGCTCATCATCTATTAATGGCATGGTGTATGTACGTGGTCATGCGAAAGATTTTGATGAATGGCAGCAACATGGCGCTAATGGCTGGGATTATCAAGCCTGTTTACCGTATTTTAAAAAAGCAGAAAGCTTTTATCTAGGTGAAAACAGCCATCGTGGTGGAACAGGCCCCCTTGGCGTTAATAACGGTAATAACATGGAAAACCCTTTGTATAGCGCCTTTATTGATGCTGGTGCTCAAGCGGGTTATGCCACTACAGCTGATTATAATAGTGCTCAACAAGAAGGCTTTGGCCCTATGCACATGACCGTTAAAAACGGTGTGCGCAGCTCAGCCTCTCGTGAATATTTAGATCCGATTAAGCATCGCAGTAATCTAACAATTGTAACCGGTGCACTTGCGCAGCGCGTTATTTTAGACGGTAAAAAAGCAACCGGTGTTGAATACAAGCTCAATGGCACAGTTAAAACAGCCACAGCAAGTAAAGAGGTTATTTTAAGTGCGGGCTCTATCGGTTCACCTCACCTGTTACAACTGTCCGGTATTGGTGATACACAAATACTTGAAAAAGCAGGTGTTGAAGTAAAACATCACCTACCAGGTGTTGGTCAAAACTTGCAAGACCATTTAGAGTTTTACTTTCAATATAAGTGTAAACAACCCATTACCTTAAACGGTAAATTAGGCTTGTTTTCTAAAGGTTTAATTGGTGCAAAATGGCTGCTTACCCGTAAAGGTTTAGGCTCAACTAATCACTTTGAATCGTGTGCCTTTATTCGCTCAAAACCCGGTGTTGAATGGCCTGATATTCAGTATCACTTTTTACCAGCAGCAATGCGTTATGATGGACGCAGTGCTTTTGCAGGGCATGGTTTTCAAGTGCATGTAGGTCATAACAAACCTAAAAGTCGTGGCAGTGTCACTATTGCCTCAGCAGATCCGACGCAGCCGCCAAAGATTGTGTTTAATTATCTTGAGCATCAAGACGACATTGAAGGCTTTAGGGCGTGCGTACGTTTAACGCGTGAAATTATTGAACAACCTGCCTTTGACGACTTCCGTGGTGAAGAAATTCAACCAGGGCAACAAGTTCAAACGGATGAGCAAATTGATGCCTTTGTGCGCCAAGCAGTGGAAAGTGCTTACCACCCTTCTTGCTCTTGTAAAATGGGTGAAGACGACATGGCTGTAGTTAACTCAAATACCCAAGTGCATGGCATGCAAAGCTTGCGTGTAGTTGACTCGTCGATTTTTCCAACCATACCTAATGGTAATTTAAATGCGCCTACCATCATGGTGGCCGAAAAAGCCGCTGATATTATTTTAGGTAATAAGCCTTTAGCTCATACAGGAGTTGATGTTGTGAATGCCACTGATTGGCAAACTTCACAACGAAATAAAACCCTTTAATTTAGCCTGCCATAAAGGCCACTCTTTTAGCAAAATGCTTTAAGGAGTGCCTTTATGCGCCTTGCAGTGGCTCACAAGCATAAATAGGTTATGCCTGTGTTAATGCAAGCACAATAAAAAAACGGAGTATATATGTGTTATTTTTATTCATTCTGGGAGGGCGATAATGACTATTTGGCTTAATGCAGGCATTATTTTCACCTTACTTGCCATTGTTACTATTTTAATAAAATGGGGCAATGTACGCGTAGTGGGCGTCACACCAGTGAGAACATTCACTTTTATAGCAATCCTGTTTACCTCAGGCCTAGACGTTGGCCTTATTATGTTCCCTTTAACCGAATTTGCCGGTTATGCAGACATAAAAGCAAGCCCAGAATATGCATTTGCCAATCCTCTCTCAATTGAGTTTGGTTATTGGGGATTTTTAATTTGGGGATTTTATTTTCTTACGTGCTTTTATTTCTGTGTAATAGAACCCAAAGTGAAGTTTTTTGAAATTCCATGGGTTAAGTTTTTAAACAACGTGGTCATTATTGGTACTTGTGCGTTTACCGCTTACTTATTACTGAGTAACTTGCCGTGGTATTTACCTGAACTCGGTGATGGCTCAAATGTTATTCCTGCGTTTTACTTAATCGTGCTTGCCGCTATTTGCTTTGCGGTGTATTCAAGTACCGATATTAAATATGTGCGCTTTTTAAGTATTGCAACTACTTGGTTGTTTATCGCCCTAATTGGCTTTATGTGGGCTGATGCCTTCTTATTTGGCGACAGTGAACTCTCTGCATTTACTAAAAACATCGGATTAATTGGTAATTACTTTGCCAACATCAATGAGTTTGTATTACCACTGAATGATTACCATGAGTTTTACTTATTTTGGTGGTTTGCGTGGAGCATTATGATTGGTCAATTTACATCGCGTTTTGTGGGCGGTTTAAAAACCTATCAAGTCCTTGGTGCTATGCTGATTTTCCCATCGATTCCAATCGCTATCTGGTTTAGTGTGTTATATCACTACCATGAAGCCGGTATTCCAACCGAGGGAATTAAAAACTTTGCTATGGTGTTTGTAGGTATCGTATTTGTTATTAATTCGCTCGATTCCCTGATCCGTTTATACACAGATAATTTAAACCTAACCGTAAAACGCTTTGGTAAATTTAAATATATTGCCATGAACGTTGTCGCTTTGTCGCTACTAACACTGCTATTTAAGCTTGAGTTTTTGCAAATTCAATGGGTTGGTGCTTTAGTTATAGGGTTATTCTTTATTTGCCTTGGTTTTATTGCCTACAGCAAACTTAAAACGGTCAGCAATATCGAAGGATCGCCTAAAGCGAATAAAATTGATTACACAAAAATAGAAACTATCAGCTAAGAAAACACATGAACAATAAATTAAAACAACTTTTTATCGCTTTACCGTTCACCGTTTTATCAACAACGGCAGCGGCTAACTGGTCAACAACGATTACGGCTGCATCTGATTACACCTTTAATGGTGTATCACAAACAGATAACGATCCGGCACTACAAGCAAGCCTTGACTACGCTTATGATAACGGTGTTTATGCCGGTGTATGGGCATCAAACGTAGATTTTGGTGATGACACCGACTTTGAACTAGATGCTTACGTAGGCCGATACATTCAGTTAAACGAACAAGTAAGCCTGGATTACGGTATTGCTTATTACACTTACCAAGGTAATAACAGCGATGGTAACTACGCAGAAGCGTATACTAAATTTGGTTACGCCAGTGACTACGGCCAAACAGAGCTTAACTTTTGGTACAGCTGGGATTACTTTGGCTACGATACTGGCCATGTGATTTCTATGATTGCGCACACTTACGAGCTTGCGCCAAATCATGCGATTCGTGCCAGCTTTGATATTTCAAACTCACTCGATGGCAATAAGTTCCAATGGGATGAAGCTAAGGGCGACAAATCGTATTATCACTACCGCTTAGCATACCAAACGAGCTATGAAGGGTTTGGCATTGAAGTGGCTGCTGAGAATACCAGCCTAGATTACGATTACGCAGATGAGCGAATTGTACTGGCTATCTCACGTACATTTGATTTGTAATAGTTAGCAGGGTCTGTTGTACTTTTAAGATTGAATTTGCAGCAGCCTGTTTGGTATTTAGGCAAAGCAGAGCCTATGTAGTGTTATTCCCCATAAATAGGCGATAACGTAGCATTAATGCCAAACAGGCGCTGCCCAAAGGGTTCTTCCTAGGGGCTATTTACTCTTTGTTGCTCGGTTTTTACTTAGCCCACTAGGTTACAAACCTCGCGCCGCGATTAAACACCCCCTAGTTTGAACAAATTTCAATCCACAAAGGTCAACAGACCCTAGTAAATATAAAAAAACACGCTACTGGTTAGCGTGTTTTTTTATTGCCTAGCAAAATCTTACTTTTATATTATTTATAGCGTTATAACTGCCACGCATAACTGACTTTAGTAAAGAAAGTACGTTGGTCTCGCTCAATGCTTTTTAACGAGTCATCCTGATAACCTTTATCTGAATACCCTAAGTAAAATAAGGTTTGTGCGTTAATTTTGTATGAGTACACCAGCTGACTACCGTAATCTTTGTTGATTTCGCTAACCTGATAAAAGTAAGCATCCTCATTTCTGTCTATATCTTCAAACTGTAAAATCAGCTTAAGCATAGCGCGCATACTAAACTTATAATAAAGCCTAAAATCAATAAGGTTTGCGGTAAAAACACGTCGCCCTTGGTAATCATCTAAATGGCTATAATTATGCCTAACATCGACCTGCCAATGGTTATTAATATCCCAAACAGCCTGCGATTGTGTGGTTAAAACATCGCCTAGCTGCTCATTAGTGTAATCTATACGGCTTGCATATTCGGCATATAACGATAATCTCAGATCTTTTGACGGTCTAAAAGCCGTATAAAAATAACCAATATTTTGGTTATAAAACTTGCCGTTATAATTTTCATAGCGATTTAACAAACCCAGCTCAAATACAGACTGCTTTTGACCTTGAAAGGTCATGTAACCTTCGTATTCTTCTTCAAGTAACTCGCCATTTTGCGCCCAGGTTTTATCCCAATCGGCGGTGTATGACCAGGTTGTTAGCATGTCATGTTCATCACCATACCAAGTTTGTCCGCCACCAAAGCCTACCTTTTCATAGTCTACCTTTTCTTGATAACCTAAATCGGTCCGGTAATCCTCACCAATATTGTCATAGGTCGCGTAGAGCTTATAATCACGCTTATCGCGTGTCAGCTTTAATGCATACGCCATATCCGACTGAGAGTCTGCTAAATTGTAGTTATCAACTAAAAACGGCGAGTTATTGGTATCAGCATTCGCGATTTGATAATTAAGCGTATCTGACTGATTAAACCAATAGCTTCCATCAACCGATAGCACCGTATTATGGTAGTCACTACTTTCTCTATGTGTAGAAGTGACACCAATAGTACCTTGTTGGCCAATATCATATTGATAACGTGCCACCACTGCTTTGGTTTTATCATTTAAGTTGGCAAAGCCCGAGCCTTGGTTAGTTGGCAATAAAATATTACTGTTATCGTCATCTGCAAACATCAGCGCATAACTGTGGCTGTCGGTTTTACCGGTGAGCTTGGCGCCAATATTTGGCTCAGCTATGGTACGGGTGTAAAGGAGTTCAAATAAGTTACTTTTAAAGTAAGATGCGCCATCTAAGAAAAACGGGCGTTTTTCTGCGTAATAAATAGAATATGTGGTGTTTACATCCAGTTCTAACGAATCGGTTTCTACCTGAGAGAAATCAGGGTTTATGGTGGCATTAATAACTGCATCTTTAGTGACGCCCCAACGCAGATCAAGCCCTACTTCTGTATTTACATCGCCGTTATCCCACGCACCAGGTACCTGTGTTTTTTGATCGTTTCTTAATGCGGTTAAGGTTGGCGTTAATTGCAGATTTTTACTCGGTGCTAAATTATTAAATCCAGTTATTTTGTCAAACTGACACAAACTACATTTAATATCACGGTCAAAGCCTGTACTTGATAATTGATACAACACATCACGCTGATAGTTGCGCATTACAGCAAAACCCCAGGTAGATTGATCTTTATTTTGTGCAAAGCGCAGAGCTTTAAACGGAATACGCATTTCAATTACGTAACCTTGCTCGTTTATGGTACCGGCACTGTCCCAAATGGCATCCCATGATAAGTCTGACACCCATTCATCGGTATCCGTCATGCGAAGATCACCTTGAGCGCCCAGTGGGTTTACATAAAACTCATAGCCTGTACGTTCATCGTTAAAGGTATCAATCACCAAACCGACAGTATCATCTTGCCAGAGGGTATCTCTGTCACGAAGCGCCGCGCGAATTTTACTCGGATCCGGGTCATAAGCTACAAACGCCACATATAAATTATGACCATCGTCATAAAGGTATGCATCTGTTTTTACTGGCGGTGTGCCTTTTTCATTCGGCTCATCTTGGTAATTTACCGCAACATGTGTTGCTTGTTGCCAATGTGGCTCGTTAAGCACGCCATCTACATCAATATTTTTATTAATGTGCGCGAGTTGATAATTAAGCTTATCGGCAAGTGCATTAGGGCTGAGAGTTAAACCGAGGCTGAAGCTGATCAACAACAGCCATTTTATTATTTTTGTAGGTATAAAGTACTGCATAAACATCCATTTAGATTTATTTACTTGTTAAAAGTAAACTTTGGTCTGGAGTGTAAATTATACAGGTACGTTTGTTAATACTTGCGCGTTAATATTTGCAATAAAATTAACAAAAAACTAATACACAACAAAATGGAATGATTATGTGTCGAGAAGTTTTAATTTATTAGCCACACCATTCCAACTATCGGCATCTTCCGGGGCGGGTTTAACTTGGGTGATGCGTGGCCATATTTCTGCTAGCTCCGCATTTAATTGGGTAAACTCTTTTTGCGATTCAGGTAATTCATCTTCTTGAAAAATAGCATCAGCGGCACACTCAGGTACGCATAAACCACAGTCAATACAGTCAATAGGACTAATAGCCAAAAAATTAGGACCTTCAAAAAATGCATCTGCAGGGCATACTGATACGCAATCAGTGTACTTACATTTTATACAATTTTCGGTGACTACAAACGCCATAATGGTTTAATACCTAATGTTTCACAATAACAGCTGCGGATCATACCCAACCCTTACCAAAACACAATAAATAAGTGCCAAAAGTGGGCAATTTAACGTAACATATGGCGCTTATAAATCAGCGCTTTGTGCACACCCCTTATTGTGAGCGGAATTTAATCCCCGCTATGACACCTAAAGAGATATTAATGATACGTTTAACCGAAATAAAGCTGCCGCTTGACCATGACGAAAATGCCATTGGCCAAGCCATCATCAATAAATTAAATATAAGCCCAGAGCAGCTACACAGCTACAATGTGTTTAAACGCGGTTACGATGCACGTAAAAAAAGCGCCATTTTACTGATTTACACGCTTGATGTTGAAGTGGATAACGAAGCACAACTGTTAACCTCGTTTGAAAAAGACCAACACGTTAAAGTCTCCCCTGACACCAACTACAAATTTGTAGCGCACGCCAATAGCAGTATTAAAGAACGCCCTGTGGTAATTGGCTTTGGCCCTTGTGGCTTATTTGCCGGTTTAGTGTTGGCACAAATGGGCTTTAACCCAATTATTTTAGAGCGCGGTAAAGAAGTGCGTGAGCGCACCAAAGACACCTTTGGCTTTTGGCGTAAAAAGGCCCTTAATACAGAATCAAACGTACAGTTTGGTGAAGGTGGCGCAGGCACGTTCTCAGACGGTAAGCTCTACAGCCAAGTAAAAGATCCTAAACATTATGGTCGTAAAGTCATTACTGAGTTCGTAGAGGCCGGCGCTCCTGAAGAAATTTTATACGTGAGTAAGCCGCATATTGGTACCTTTAAACTGGTAACCATGATTGAAAAAATGCGTGCACGTATTAT
The DNA here is from genome assembly GCF_040308965.1 of Pseudoalteromonas sp. MER144-MNA-CIBAN-0113. NCBI lineage: Bacteria > Pseudomonadati > Pseudomonadota > Gammaproteobacteria > Alteromonadales > Pseudoalteromonadaceae > Pseudoalteromonas > Pseudoalteromonas sp. MER144-MNA-CIBAN-0113. Next base: position 8,302 of record NZ_JBEOOG010000030.1, on the reverse strand, counting down.
TGAACTTGGTGGAGAAATTCGTTTTAGCACCCGCGTTGACGATATCCATTTAGACAACGGCCAAGTGACTGGGCTTACGCTTTCTAATGGTGAACAGCTTGAAACTCGCCATGTGATATTAGCGGTTGGCCACAGTGCCCGCGATACGTTTAAAATGATCCACGATAAAGGCATTTATGTTGAAGCTAAACCCTTTTCAGTGGGCTTTAGAATAGAACATAAGCAATCAATGATTGATGAATGCCGCTTTGGCGATAATGCGGGTAACCCTATTTTAGGCTCTGCAGATTACAAATTAGTACACCATTGTAATAACGGCCGTACTGTATATAGCTTTTGTATGTGCCCTGGCGGCACTGTAGTTGCCGCAACCTCTGAAGAAGGCCGAGTCGTCACCAACGGTATGAGCCAATATTCACGTAGTGAACGTAATGCTAACAGCGCTATTGTAGTGGGTATTTCGCCAGAAAAAGACTTCCCTGGGCATCCCCTAGCCGGCATTGATTTACAGCGTAAACTAGAAGAGCAAGCCTATGAACTTGGTGGTAAAAACTACGATGCCCCTGCACAGCTTATTGGCGACTTTTTAAAAGGTAAATCATCGGCTAATTTAGGCGATGTACAGCCTTCGTATACGCCGGGCATAAAACTGACTGATTTGAGCAACGTATTACCTCCTTTTGCGATTGAAGCCTTGCGTGAAGCAATTCCAGCCTTTAACAAGCAAATTCGTGGTTTTTCAACTAATGATGGCTTACTCACTGGGGTAGAAACGCGTACTTCATCACCAATAAGTATCAAGCGCGATAAAACCTTCCAAAGTATTAATACTAAAGGGCTTTACCCTGCAGGTGAAGGCGCGGGTTATGCGGGTGGTATTTTATCAGCGGGTATTGATGGTATTAAAGCCGCAGAGGCGGTTGCGTTATCGATGCTAGAAAACGCCTAACTCGATTTAATCGACCTTTATCGAAAAACCTCACAATGTGAGGTTTTTTTGTGCTAAAAATAACCTGTGTTTCCATAAAATAGATAATAACAATGATTATAAAACGGCTACTTTTAACCTTATGTGTTTGTACAATAACTAACTTACACGCAGCGGCTAACAATACAGAGCTTAAAACCATTAGTGACATTCACAGCGCCTATAAAAATAATAGCACTACAGCTGAACAGCTTACCCGCACTTATATCGACAGAATAAACGCGCTCAATCCTAAATATAATGCAGTAATTAGTATTGAGCCCACTGCAATTGAACAAGCCAAACAACTCGATGCACTGTTTAAAGCCGGAAAATGGGCAGGCCCTTTACATGGTATTGCGGTATTACTAAAAGATAACATTGAAACAACAGGTACATTACCCACTACAGCGGGCTCATTAGCACTTAAAAATAACATTACCAATAAAGATGCCTTTGTGGTTAAACAATTACGCCAAGCAGGCGCTATTATTTTAGGCAAAGCTAACTTAAGTGAATGGGCTAATTTTCGCTCATCGTATTCGTCATCTGGTTGGAGTGCAATAGGTGGGCAAACCCATAACGCCCATGATGTAACGCGTAATCCGTGTGGTTCAAGCTCGGGCTCTGCTGTCGCGGTTGCTTTAAATTTTGCACCTATTGCGCTGGGCACTGAAACCGACGGCTCAATTACCTGCCCTGCATCTGTTAATGGGGTGTACGCCATAAAACCCAGTATGGGACAAGTTTCGCGCGCAGGCGTGGTGCCACTTTCTAGTAGCCAAGATTCGGTAGGCCCAATGGCACATTCTTTAAAAGATGCACTCGCAGTATTGTCCGTCATTCAAGGGGAAGACCCTAATGATGTATCAACACTCAACGTAAATAGAAAGCTTGATAGTATAGCGCCTAAGCCGTCACTGAGAATAGGCGCTTTACCTGCCAGTAAGTTTACTGTGGAAACACAAAAACTTTACGCTAAACAGCTACAAGCATTAAAAGACGGAGGTCATACCGTTGTCAATGTTGAAGTAAAAGATGATTTAAGCACACTTTACGTTGATGAATACGCCATCTTGCTTTACGACTTTAAAGCCGAAATTAATCACTATTTAAGCCAAACACCAACGCAAGTAACGGTAAAAAGTTTAGACGATTTAATCGCATTCAATACCGCAAATAAAAAGCAAGAAATGCTCTACTTTGAGCAAGATATTTTACAGCAAGCCAACGCGGTTGATTTGAGTGAGAAACAACAATATCAAAAAACCAAGGCGCGTTATCGCGCACTAGCAAACCGCGCTATTAGCAATTTATACCGCAATAATAAGCTCGATATTGTGATTGCGCCCACCGTTTCGCCCGCCTGGAAAACCGATTTAATTAACGGTGATAACTTTAAAGGCAGTAGTAGTTCATTGCCTGCTATTGCAGGAACAACCCATATCACTCTGCCAGTAGGTAAAGTAAGCCACTTACCGGTTGGATTGTCGGTTATTGCTAATCAAAATGCTGAAGCGGCTGCTTATGCGTACGCTGCTATTATCGATAATGTATTAGGCATAAAAAAACCTGAGTAAACTCAGGTTTTTTTAATGGCTTAGCTATCTTACTTTTTAAGTGATAGCTTTTCGCCTTTTAAGCTTTTACGTACATTAGAAATACGCGAACGGTTCTTCGCTCTCGCTTCACCGGTAGCTTGGCCTGATGGCTTATTAGCACGGGTGCGGCGTAAATGCGCTGGCTTTTTACCAATTTTATCAATCAGTACTTCACGATTACTTACTTCGTAACCTTCTAAGTAAACACGTTTAATTTTTTGACCAATTAAGGTTTCAATTTCAAACAACATGTTTTCTTCTTCGCGGCTAACAAACGAAATTGCTTGACCTTGGTTACCAGCACGGCCTGTACGGCCAATGCGGTGTACGTAATCTTCAGCAAGCCAAGGTAAATCAATATTAATAACGCGCGGTAAACCGTCAATATCAATACCACGTGCTGCAACTTCTGTTGCAACTAGAACGCGTACTTTGCCTTCTTTGAATTCACGTAACGCACGACGACGGTTACCCTGCGATTTATCACCATGACACACTGCCGCTGGGATACCGTCTAGGTTAAGCTCAGTGACTAGCTCATCTGCGGTTTCTTTCATGTTTACAAACACCAGCACTTGCTGCCAGTTTTTCTTACCAATTAGCTCAGAAAGTAACTCTTGCTTACGGCGCTCTTCTACCGGGTAAACCACGTGTTGTACTGTGCTTGCGGTGCTGTTAGTTTGATCAACACGCACAATTTCAGGTTGCTTTAGCACTTTAGAGGCAAATTGTTTAATTGCTGCTGGGAAAGTTGCTGAAAACAATAAGATTTGACGCTCATCAGCACAGCTTTTTATCACGCTTTGCATGTCATTAATAAAGCCCATATCGAGCATACGGTCAGCTTCATCAAGTACTAAGTGTTTTACTTGGGCAAGGCTTAAGTTACCTAAACGAATATGATCAAGTAAACGCCCTGGTGTTGCTACTACAATATCCACACCTTCTTTGAGTGCAATTTCTTGTCCTGCGGTATTAACACCACCAAATAAACTCACTACTTTTAGCGAAGTGTACTTAGCAAAGTCTTTAAAGTTATTCGCTATTTGCTCTGCAAGCTCACGCGTAGGCGCAAGGACTAAGGCGCTTGGCGCATTCGTAGTACTGCAATCTGACTCAAATAACTTTTGGATAATAGGGAGTGCAAAGGCAGCGGTTTTACCTGTGCCGGTTTGTGCACTCGCTAAAACGTCTTTACCTTTACGAACAGCCGGAATAGCTGCGCGCTGAATGGGCGTAAGGGTGTGGTAATTAAGTTCGTCTAACGCCTGAATAAGTTCAGGGGCAAAACTAAAAGATTTAAAATTCATTGCTGTATAACCTGCGGCCACATTATCAAGGGTCGCAAATTATACAGTAAAATCGCTTAAACAGTTAGTTTTAAACACCAGAAACCACTAATTTATAAAATGCAGGGTAATTAGCTATTATTAGCCGCTGTTTGAATTAGCTAAATGATTTTAACTCGCAATATTAATCCTCGCTTATTCACTTCTTTATTGCGATTTTATAAACTTTACACCGTTCTTTTACATTGTGTTACATAACCATTTGCATTTAAATAAAAAAAGCAGGTACACTTTCCCGCCCATTTTGTTGGGTGAATATAAATTAAAGGAAATTAATAATGATAAAAAGATGTTTAACTGCTGCGGTATTAGTAAGCGCGTTTGTTTCAATGCCGTCACAAGCAAAAAGTGGCATCAACCCATGGCAACAATGTGGTATTGGCGCGATGGTTTTCCCAGATAATGGCGTTGCTGCAGCAATTTCTAATATTATTTGGGATTTAGGCACAACTGCAGTGTCTTCTAACATCTCTTCAGTAGAAAGTTGTGAAGGCGCTAACGTAAAAACAGCGCAGTTTATTCAACAAACTTTTCCTGTATTAGAACAAGAAATAGCACAGGGTGAAGGCGAGTATATCGCTGCAATGCTTAACGTACGTGGTTGTGATGTAACTGCACATCAACAAATTATCACTTCGGTACGTAACGATTACGCAAACGCGCCAATAGACAATGCACAAGCATTTTATGAATTAGTTGAAGGTAAAATTACAACTAACTTTTCATCTCAATGCGCTGCAATCTAATAATTAAAGGGCTTAACAGCCCTTTTTTTTGGTTAAACAATGAAACCTCTATTTTATTTAATTAGTGCTTTTTTATTCATCTCTTTCTCAAGCTCTGCCACGAAATCTATCTCTGTTTTAGCCAAACACCCAATATGGTTGAAATTAGGGCATTACAAAAACCAACCAGCTACCATCAGTTATATTACTAACGCATCATTTTTTATTGCAGATAACGGACGTACTGATCCGGCTGCCGAATTAAAAGCAACAATCCATGCTTTTAATAACCTGCCCTCAATGCCATGTCGCTACCCTGCTCGTTACCAATGGCTCAAAGAGCAAGGTTTAACCTTTTCAATGCCAGCTGCAGAGTGCCCAAAATTAAAGCAATGGCGAGAGCAACAAGCAATTCACTCTGTTAGTTTAGTATTTGCATCTGGTTATATGAGTAATCCCGCATCATTATATGGTCATTTATTACTTAAACTTAATCGCTCGACCGAATCAAAAAACAAATTATTAGATTACAGTATTAACTATGGCGCACACGTTCCAGATAATGAAAACGGCTTGGTGTATATTCTCAAGGGCTTGTTTGGTGGTTATAAAGCCGGTTTTTCAGATCAACTATTTTACCGCCACCAGCATAATTACGGTGAGATAGAATTAAGAGATTTATGGGAATATACGCTTAATCTAAACGAGCGCGACGTGGCTTTTATTGCTAATCACTTATGGGAAATTTTAGGCACTGAATTTGATTATTACTTTGCCGATGAAAACTGTGCATTTCATCTTGCGCAAATTATTGAACTTGTTATTGGCGATCAACTAACCAGCGAAGGCGCTCCTTGGGTAATACCAGCCACTATTTTTTCAAGATTAAACACGGCCACTTACCAAGGCCAATCGGCGGTTAAAAATATCACATTTACCCCCTCGCGCGACACTGTATTTGCCAAGCACGTTCAATCTTTAAGTGAAAAAGAGCTCAGCTTTGCAAAACAAATCTTTGCCGAATCACCTGTACTTAAAAACGAATCGTTTTTAGCTTTGCCAGTACACTCTCAAAAAGCCATTATTGGCGCTTTATTTGAACTCGTACAAGTAAAACAAATTCAAAAGCAAACCCCAGTAAAAATAAGTGAGTTAAAGAATGCACTTATTAAAGCGCGCTTAAAGCTGCCAATGGGCGAAAACAAAGTAAAATTTCAATTTACCCAACAGCCACCACATCAAGGGCAAAAGCCCTCTAATAGCTCAGTTTCTGCGGTGCACACGGCTGAGCAAACACAGTACACTTTGGGTTTTAGGTTGAGTTATTTTGATACCCTTGCCTCTGATATTGCCCGCATTCCATTTTCTAATTTAGAAATGTTAGATACCGAGCTGATGTTTACTGATGGCGAAACTTACATAAACAAAGTTCATTTATTAGATTTGGAGTCATTCAATCCAAACCAATTATCTTGGGCTAATGAATCTAAGTGGTCGTGGAAAATTAATGTTGGATTCGACAGACAACCAGCACTGTGCAGAACCTGTAAACGTAGCTTTGTTATGGGGGGAGCCGGACAAGCTTGGCAATTTAGCAACAACACCTTAGCCTATAGCTTAATTAATGGTTATTTAGGTGATTTAGCTAAAAACAGCCACTTTTATGATTCGTCGGTAGAAGTGGGGATTATTACTGGTACTGACTCAGGTATTAAACTTAAAGCATCCTACGAAAAGTCATTCTTAAATGCCAAAAACCCTGCGCAAACCAAACTAGAAATGGCAGTGCCTTTAAGCCAAGATATTGATATTAGATTAGCGGTCACTCACGCTAATTCAGCTATGTGGCAGCTTAAACTCAACTACTATTGGCAGTGATATAAAAAAGCAGCCTCTGTGTTTACAGTAGGCTGCTTTGAAAATTTAGTATTTAATAAATAGTCTAACAGTTTAAGATAAAATCAAAACCTTACTAATATCCACACACTGCGCTCGACTACCGACAAAATCTTGCTCATTAAGCTGATTAATTAGGGTTTCACCTTGTTGCTGTTGCTCATCGCTAAGCGGCACATAAGGCATTCTAAACACTGGGTTAACCGCGCCTGTCATGATCATCGCGGTGTTAATGGCAATTGGGTTTGGCTCGCAAAACAACCAGTTCATTAATGGTTGTAATGAGTTATTAAGCGCATCATTTTTGCTATCCATTAATTGACGGAACAAACCCGGGATCAGGTTAGACGTAACTGAAATAACACCATGTGCTTTATGAGTATGGCGTGCATCGTGTGCTTCGTCATCATTACCAGACCAACACGCAATACCTTGTTGTTCATAGTGCGCTATACGCTCATTGCCACCACATTCTTTAACACCAATAAAGTGCTCATGCTGGGCCAGTGGTTCAATAATATCAGGGGTGAGGTCTTGACCTGTGCGCCCTGCTACGTTGTAAATAAACGCCGGACCAATATCAAGCACACGTTTAAAGTGTTCTTTAACACCGGCAATTGATGTGCGCCCGTAGTAAGGGTTAATTTGTAATGAGGCATGCATGCCGCTGGCAAAACCATATTTTGTTGCTTTAATTGCTTCGCGCGTATTATTACTGCCGGTGTTGCCTACAATCAGTAATTTATCACCAAATTTATTGGCACTGTGCGCAATTAGCATTAAATGCTCTTCCCAGTTCATTAACTGGCCTTCACCGGTGGTGCCACCAACAACTATGCCGTCAACACCCGCTGCAATTTGTATTTCAACGAGTTCATCATACTTTGCAAGATCGATCTCACCATTGGCTAAGTAAGGTGTTTTAATTGCAGTAATAAGGCTTGCTTGTTTAATTTGTTCTAGGGTGCGCATAAAAAAATCATTGTTATTAATACTTGCCCTATTTGTACCATATTTACCGCGCTATTTGCAGTGATAGCCAGTATTTAATTATAAAATGGCTTGTGTTATTGAGTTTGATGATACAAAATAAATAACTGTATATATATGGCGCTGATCCATTTCTGTGTTGGTTTGCTATACTAAGTAAATCAAATCATGTTAGGAGCGTCCATGAATAATACTCAGTTTGCCAATCTTCAAACAAAACTAGAAGATCTAACTTTTGTTCAGTTGAAGCGTCTCCGACAGCACCTCGAAGAAATGATCTCTTCGAATCATGTAGGTAAAGCTATCGCTGTGCATGAGGAAGGCGTAGGCGAATGTGCCCATTGTGGTAGCGATGAGTTCACAAAATACGGAACAACAGCACGAGGGCAGCAGAGATACAAATGCAAAGCTTGTGTTCGAACGTTTAATTCACTTACAGGTACTCCGTTATCTGGCATGAAAAAACAAGATAAATGGCACCAGTATTCTGAAGGCATGTGGTTTACAGCCAAGATCAGAGAAGCAGCAAGTGAGCTAGGTATTAATGTTAAAACCGCTTGGCGTTGGCGTCATCAGTTATTATCTAAACCAAGACAAAGAAAGCCTTCAGAGCTTCATGGGATCATTGAAGCCGATGAAACCTTTATTAACGAGTCGTTCAAGGGTAAACGCAAGTTGGAAAGACCTCCACGTAAGCGTGGTGTTAAGAGCCATAACATACCTAAAGTACCAGTTATGCTTGCATTAGATCGCAACGGTGCTGTCACTCACTGC
>NZ_JBEOOG010000029.1:0-45761 GCF_040308965.1 Pseudoalteromonas sp. MER144-MNA-CIBAN-0113 | reverse complement strand
ATCCAATCGTTCTTGGTCGAAAGATCGGATCTCGGAACAGGCATTTAGTTCAATTTTCTTAAACGAGATTCAGGTTATATAAAGTTGATGAGAACACTATGAAAAGCATGATAAAAATAACCGGATTAAGTTTAATTTTATTGTTTAATAATGTGGCATTGGCTGCTCAACAAAATGTAGTGTTAGTCACCCTTGACGGCGTACGCTGGCAGGAAGTATTTAATGGTGCCGATAAAAACCTGCTCAATAATAAAGAATTTGTTAAGCAACCAGCACAGTTAAGCAATGAATTTTGGGATGAAAGGGTGCAACAGCGCCAGCAATTATTAATGCCGTTTTTAACACAAACGATTGCCACTCAAGGCGTAATTATGGGCGACAGAGCAAACGGCTCAGCGATGTCAGTGAGTAATCCATGGTATTTTTCATACCCTGGTTATAACGAAATTCTTACCGGCGAAGTGGATGAAAACATTAACAGTAACGATAAAGTATTTAATCCAAATAAAACCATTTTAGAGCGATTAGATGCGCAGCCTGAATTTAAAAACAGCACGGCTTTATTTGGTAGCTGGGATGTGTTTCCTTACATTGTAAATACTAAGCGTAGTCATGTGTATGTAAACGCAGGATTTATGCCTATTGCCGATGATTTATTTGCCGATGCCCCCCTGTTAAACGCATTACAAACAGAAATCCCCAGCCCATGGCACAATGTGCGGCTTGATAGTTTTACCTATCGATTTGCTAAAGCCTATATGCTGGCGAAAAAGCCAAGATTATTGGTTATTAGCTTAGGAGAAACTGACGACTTTGCTCACGATGGCCATTACGATGCTTACTTAAAGTCGGCCAAACAAAGCGATGCATTTTTAAAAGATTTATGGCAAACCATTCAAAGCACAGCAGGTTATAAAAATAATACTACGTTAATTGTTACTACCGATCATGGCCGTGGCAGCTACGCAAACGATTGGCAACATCACAGCTCTAAACGGGCACTAGCGAAGTCGGAGCAGGGTAAAAAGGCATTTCCTGAGGGAATTATTGGCTCAGAGCATATTTGGCTTGCTGCCATTGGCCCTACAATTAAAGGTAATGGCTTAATAAAAACCGATAATGAGCTTAAACAAGCGCAAATTGCCGCCACCGTTTTAAAAGCACTTGGGCAAAACCCAAACACGATTAACCCTAATATGGCACCGGCTATTAACGAGATTTTAAAATGAAACAGTTACTAAAAACTTTTAATCATTCAGCGCTGTTACTTGCTTTTGTTATTAGTGGTGGCGCAATGGCTGCGCCGTCTAAAATATTGTTTGGCTCGTGTGGGCATCAAGATAAAGACATCCCCATCTTTAATGCGATTAACAAAGAGCAGGGTGATTTATTTATATTTTTAGGCGATAACATTTATGGCGATACTAACGACATGGCCGTGCTTAAAAATAAATACCAACGATTAGGGGCAAAGCCTGGCTTTAAAACCTTAAAAGCAAATACACCCCTAATAGCCATGTGGGACGATCACGACTATGGTCAAAACGATGCGGGTAAAGAGTATCCGCAAAAAGAAGCATCACGGCAAATTATGCTCGATTTTTGGCAAGAACCTGCTAATTCAAAACGCCGTACCCGCCCTGACGGCATTTATACCTCGTACATGTATGGCGAAGGCGAGCAAACCGTGCAGGTGATCATGCCTGACTTACGCTTTAATCGCGATAAGCTTAATTCAGTGAGCGAACTTGAGTATTTTACAAAGCGTAAAGCAAATAACCAAGGACCGTACAGTCCAACCGAAGTAAAAGGCGCGTCTATGCTTGGAGAGGCGCAGTGGCAATGGCTTGAAGCCGAACTTAAAAAGCCAGCAGCGATTAAACTAATTGCATCAAGCTTGCAGTTACTGCCTGATTTTACTGGCTGGGAATCGTGGGCAAATTTTCCAGAGGATAGAAACCGTTTATTTTCGTTAATAAAAAAACACCACGTAAATGGCGTGGTGATCATCAGCGGCGATACTCATTGGGGGGAAATTTCAAGGTATCAACACAATCTTGATTACCCACTCTTTGAAATGACCAGCTCAGGCCTGACTGAAAAATGGAAAGACGTTAGCCCAAATAAACATCGTGTCGGTGATTACACGCATAATGTTAACTATGGCGATTTAACCATTGATTGGCAGCAAGCAGATCCAGGCTTGTCACTTAAGCTCAAAGGCATTGATGGTAACGTAATAATGCAAAGTGACTTTAGCTTATCTAGCATAAGCCCATACCAATAGTTGGTTTAATATAAAAACGCACAGTGACTAAAGTGAGTCCTGTGCGTTTAAAAAATCAGCTAGCTACTGGCTAACATGCTGATTTATTAACGCCAATTCCTCCTTAGCGCTACCGCTTAAATTGAAAATACCTTACACTGGCTTTATCTCAAGTAAGGCTGGTATCGTATGCTCAATATTATTCAATCAAACCGTATGGAAGCCCTGCAAGCGCAGTTTCATCAACTGTTAAAGGTAAACCCGTTGCAAAGCCCATTTGATAAAGAAGTGGTGTTAGTGCAATCGCCGGGTATGTCGCAGTGGCTAAAAATTGGTTTAAGTGAAAATTTAGGCGTGGCTGCGCAGGTAGACTTTCCGCTGCCGTCGAGCTTTATTTGGCAGTTGTACCAGCAACTATTGCCAAACGTGCCTAAAGAGTCGGCGTTTAATAAACCGAACCTTGCTTGGAAACTGTTTGCAATTTTACCTACTTGTATTGACGAGCCACTGTATTTACCCCTAAAAACTTATTTAGAGGGGGATATTGACGGCCAAAAAACCTTTGCCCTATGTGAAAAAATAGCCGATGTGTACGACCAATATTTAATGTATCGCCCCCATTGGATAGCCACTTGGGATAGCGGTGTTGATACGCTTGACGATGTAGATATCAGCATTGCTCCTTGGCAACCCGATTTATGGCGCCGCCTTGTCAAATTAAGTAAAACACTTGGGCAAAGCCAATTTCACCGCGCCAACATGCAAGGACAATTACTCAGCGCCCTTGAGAGTATGGATAGCAGCTTATTGCCAAAGCGTATTAGCCTATTTGGTATATCTGCGATTGCCAGCTCACAGCTTGACGTGTTTGAAGCCTTGAGTAAAAAAACTGAGGTGTTTTTATTCTTTTTTAACCCCAGCGAGCATTATTGGGGCGATATAATCGATGAAAAAACAGCGGCTAAAATAAACGCTAAATACGCCAAAATGCCGCTGGTGGAAGCGCAGCAAAAAAAGCAAACGAATCCTGATGAAGAATACTATTTTATTGGTAATCCGTTGTTGTCGTCGTGGGGTAAACTCGGCCGCGATTATTTTGAGCAACTGGTGCAGCTTGATGCCCGTTGGATTGATGGTTTTATTGATGCGTTTGACGATACCTTACTTGGGCAAGTGCAAAGTGAAATATACCAACTTGCCTTTAAAGGTGAATCGCTTACCGATAACAAAGAATGGTTTATAAACGATGAGGGTAAACTGCCCATAAGTGCACACGATACCAGCATTACGTTAAGTGACTGCCACACGCCATTAAGGGAAGTCGAGCGCCTGCACGACTACTTACTCAATTTGTTTAATCAAAACCCAACGCTTACCCCCAAAGACATCATTGTGATGATGCCTGATGTAGGTATTTATAGCCCTTACATTGAGGCCGTTTTTGGTGGTGCGCAGGGCAGCCGATTTATACCATACGCCCTTGCCGATTTAGCCATAGAGCAAGAAAAACCAGTACTGAGCTCGTTTGCCAGTTTAGCTAATTTACCGTTTTCGCGCTTTGGCGTGTCGGATATTCTTGATTTATTACAGGTTACGCAAATTGCCGAAAAATTTGGCCTAGAGGCCCATGAATACGAGCAAATACATTATTGGCTTGAGCGAGTAGGGGTAAAGTGGGGTGTAAACGCTGAGCATAAACAAAGCTTTGATTTACCCGCCATTGATTTAAATACCTGGCAACATGGCTTGAACCGCTTATTACTGGGGATTGCCATGCGCGATGAACAGTGCCCATTTAATGGTATTTACAGTGCCGATGAAGTAGAAGGTATGGCGCTCGATACACTCAATAAGCTGGTGCATTTTATTGATGTGCTTCAAGACTTTAAAGCGAAACTCACCCCAGATGATACGCTTACCAATAAAGCCCATATATTAAGTGAATTACTCAATGCCGTGTATGAGAGCGAAAACGATGATAGCTGGGATTTATTAGTGCTGCAAAAAGTGCTCGAAGACATTGCGAAGCACCACGACAACGGCGACTATAGTAAAGCCGTTTCGCAGCGCATAGTGAGCTATCTAATCAAGCAAGGTATACAAGAAAAAGGTGTAGGCCAGCGCTTTTTAGTAGGACAAGTGAACTTTTGTACTCTCATGCCCATGCGTGCCGTCCCTTTTAAAGTGGTGTGTATGCTAGGCTTAAACGATGCCGATTACCCGCGCACGGTGCAGCCAATCGGATTTGATTTAGTGCCGTATTCTAAAAAGCAAAAAGGTGACCGTTCACGTAAACTCGATGACCGTTACCTCTTTTTAGAAGCGCTCTTAAGTGCTCGAGATAATTTATATATGAGCTACATTGGCCGCTCGTGTTTTGACAACCAGCCGCGCATGCCATCAACACTTGTCAGTGAATTGTTAGAATACATAGGTCGCAGCTTCAAACTTAGCGAACCCAGTGATAAACCCTTGCCTGAATGCCTTATTACGCAGCAGCATTTGCAGCCTTTTAATAGCCTGTATTACTCAGCTCCTAGCGATGAACAGGCGGGAGTAAATAATCACAGCTATAACCCAATTTGGCTGCCTAGCGAGGCCATTGAGCCAAAAGCAATCACTGCGCTTGATGTAACACCCCCAGAGCTACTTGATCTTGATGTGTTTATTCGTAGTGTATGCCATGCCCAAGAGAGCTTTTATCAACAAAGTTTAGGGTTACGCTTGCCGCAATTTAACGATATAGCGAAAGACGAAGAACCGTTTAGCCTAGATGCGCTGCGCCGTTATTTTTACCTTGACGAAATACTTGATGCAAACATTAACAATACGCCGCTCAGTACCGAGCAAATCCTGCAGCGCGGTGAGTTGCCGCAAGCCCATATTGGCAGCTTAATTTATGAGAGCATGCAACATCGCGTTGATGCGCTTGCAGGGCAAGTAAAACAACAAATAAAAGCGGGTAAAAGCGAACCGATAGAAGTGTTACTGTCGCTTGAAAATACCACTATTGAAGGCTGGCTAAACCATGTGTATATGCAAAAACAAGTGTTTTATCGCAGTGCCAGTATTAAAGCTAAAGATTTAATTAAAGGCTTTATTTATCATCTTGCTGCACAAAGCATGCAACAAGAGGTTGAAACTTTATTACTGGGTTTAGATAAACAAATTAGCTTTGCCCCTATGAGTAAAGCCAATGCCGACTTGCTGCTTGCAGATTGGTTTGAACTATATAAAGCATTGCGAAACGCGCCGGTGGCGTTTTTTCCGGTGAGTGGTTACGAATATGTGAAAAGCGGTGGCGATATGGCAAAAGCTAACAGTAAATTTAGCCCACAGTATATTGGCCGAGGTGAAGGGGAAAACCCTTATATTCGTCTCACGGTGCAATCGCTCAATGATTGCCAAGAGGAGTTTATACAATGGAGCGAAAAATTACTCGCCCCGTTATTTGAGCACGCCAAGGAGAGTGACTATGCAAGCGCTTAACCCACTCACTATGCCATTAAAGGGCCAAAGCTTAATTGAAGCCAGTGCTGGCACAGGTAAAACCTACACGATCACGGGTTTGTATTTACGCTATTTATTAGGCATGCAAATACCCGGTGAGCTGAGTACGCCATTGAGTGTTGAGCAAATTTTGGTGGTCACCTTTACCGATGCCGCCACGCAAGAAATTAAAGACCGCGTTCGTAGCCGTATTATTGCCGCGCGTGATGCGTTACTTGGGCAAGTACCTAATGATGAGCTAATTGAGGGTGTAATAGCAGGCGTTGATGACAAGCACCGTGCATTTGACTTACTCGATGCCGCAGCTAAATCAATGGACGAGGCGGCTATTTTTACCATTCATGGTTTTTGTCAGCGGATGCTAAAACAACATGCGTTTGAATCTGGTGTAGCATTTAACTTAGAGTTTATTTTAGATGAGCGCGAGATACTGCTTGAGACCATAAAAGATTTTTGGCGCGCGTTTGTCTACCCGCTTAATAAGCAAAAAACAAATGCAATTTTAGCTGTATTTGCCGCACCTGAATCATTATTTAGCCAAGTAAGCAGTATTTTAAATAAAGCGAACGCAGAGATAACACCGCAAGTAAATTTAGAGGATGTGTGGCAAGCGCGAGATGAATACTTGGCGCGTGTTCCTGCCTTAAAAAAAGCGTGCCTAGAGCAAGAGTTTATTGGTGCTGTGAAAGCATCCGATTTAAGCGGCTCAAAAACACCTGGGCGAAAGGGCAGTCTTGCTGCACTTGAAGCATTTTGCTTAGGCAATGATGACTTTTTTGAATTTGGTACCAGTAAGTATTCGTTTGAGGTGTGGAGTAGCGAGAACTTAAGTAATGCAGCTAATTATAAAAAAAATGGCACATTACTGACTCATCCACTTATTAGTCAATTCGATGCCTTAGCCGCACTTAACAACACCATCAACCAAGGGCTAAAAATTGCGATAGTGCAATATGCGGCGAGCTGGGTAAAAGCGGCCATAGTTAAACGCAAACAAGAACAAAGCGTGATCACCCCTGACGATTTACTGACTAATTTACACAGTGCCTTAAAGAGTGAACAAGGTGATGTGCTCGCACAAAAAATAGCGCAGTTATTTCCGGTGGCAATGATAGATGAGTTTCAGGATACTGACCCGATTCAGTACGGTATTTTTAGTAAAATTTATGCTCAAAGCAATACCACTTTAGCTATGATAGGCGATCCCAAACAAGCAATTTATGGGTTTAGGGGCGCAGATATATTTACCTACATTGGTGCCAAAGAGGCCGTAGAGCAGTCGCAACAATTTACCCTAGGCACTAATTTTCGCTCCAGCAGCGATATCGTCAACAGCGTAAATAGCTTGTTTAGTAAATACGACAACAGCTTTATTTATAACGACGCCATTCCATTTAATAAAGTGAAAGCCAAGGGTAAAAAAGCAGATGAGTCGTTTTTAATTGACGATAAACCTGCCACCGCGTTTGAATTTAATGTGTTTGTAGATGAAGCCGGCGATGAAAAAAATAAGCCCACCAGTAAAGGCATAGGGCAAGCACATTTAGCCACCCATTTTGCTAATAAAATAGTTACTTTACTTGAGCAAGCAAACCAAGGTGTTGCCTGTATTGGAGCTAACCCTGTCAGTGCTGCTGATATTTGTATTTTGGTGCGCGACCGCGTTGAAGCACAAATAATGAAGCAGGCCTTGAGCAAAGCCAATATTGCCAGTGTGTATTTGTCTCGCGACAGTGTATTTAGCCAAGAGTTAAGTCATCACTTGCTCAATTTTTTAACGGCTTTGCATGGTCAGTACGATGAGACATTACTTCGCGGTGTATTAGCCGGCCCGTTATTTTGTTTAAGCTATAACGATATTTTTGCTTTGGCCGATGATGAAAATGCATGGCAAGAACACTTAAACTTTTTTGCTCAACTTAGCCATATTTGGCACAAGCAAGGGGCTATGGCCATGCTTGAGCGCTTACTGAGTCATAATCAACTCAGTGCCAAATGGAAAGGCTTGGGCTATAACGTAGAACGTTGGCTTACCGACTTTAGACACCTTGGCGAAATACTGCAGCAAAAACAAATAGAGCTTGAAGGGACACTTCGTTTGTTGCGTTGGTTTGCGCAAAAGGTGAGCCAACAAGATGGCGAAACTGTGCAAGTACGTTTAGAGAGCGACGCAAATTTGGTTAAAATTGTCACTATGCATGCCTCAAAGGGGCTTGAATATCCATTGGTATTTATGCCCTTTGCCAGTGGCTGTCGTGAAACTAAAGACGCGCTTTATCACCATAACGGCAAGTTAATTTTTGATTTAAGTAAAGACGAAGACGCCTTGCAACAAGCAGAGCAAGAGCGCCTAGCCGAAGATTTACGCCTATTGTATGTCGCACTGACCCGTGCAGTGCATTTTTGTGCCTTGGGTGTATATAATATCGGGCAAGGGCAAAGTAGCCGCTTAGCGATTCAAAGTAGTGCGCTGGGGCATGTGTTGTTCTCAGGGTTAGCGTTAACCAGTAGCCAAACATGGCGCACTCACTTAAGTGAGTTTTGTGATGCCAATGATTCGATGGAATATCTGCAATTTACCTCGGGTGAATTACTCGAGCAGGGCATACTTCGCTTTAATAATGAACACGTTGAAAAGCAGGCGCTGAGTATTAATACTGTAACCACGCAGATTGAACGCGATTGGCGAGCAACCAGTTTTAGTGCCTTAAGCTTTAAAAAGCATACTGACCAACTGGCACCTGGGCGCAGCGATGAAGATCATCAAAGAGATGAGTTTGCGGTGCAACAAGATGAACTTCTCTCACCCTATAGTTTTCCAAAAGGTGCAAAACCAGGAAGTTGCTTACACGAAATATTCGAGCAACTTGATTTTACCAGCCCGCTTGTTCACCCCTCAAATCCAGAGCAAAACTTATCGGCAGTAATTAAACGTGCCTTTGAAAAATACCACATTAGTGAGCAATGGCAGCAAATTACCGAGCAATGGATACTCGATGCGCTTAGTTGCCCGTTAAATAGTGAAAATAATTTAAGCTTGAGTCAATTATCACCGAGTGATTGTCTTGTTGAAATGGAGTTTAACTTACCGCTTGCTAGCCTAAGTGCGCCTAAACTCAACGAAATGCTGATTAAACACTTTGGTTTTAGCCAAAGCAAACTTGAATTTGCCCATGTAAAAGGCTTATTAAAAGGCTTTATAGATTTAATTTTTTGCTACCAAGGCAAGTATTATATTTTAGATTATAAATCGAATTATTTGGGCAGTATCCCCGCAGATTATGAGCCAGAGCAGCTTGAGCAAGCCATGACCAGCCACCAATATCATTTACAGTATTTAATTTATACCGTAGCGCTGCATCGATTACTTAAACAACGTATTCCTGACTATGCCATAGAGACGCATTTAGGCGGCGTGTATTATACCTTTTTACGCGGTATGCCAGCGGGTGAAGGGGTGTACTTTAAACAGTTAAGTACAGAGCAAGTTATTATTTTAGATGGTTTGTTTAGCCAAGGAGCCATGCTATGAGTGATTTAAACCAACAACCCGGTTTGTTTGATGACTTTGACGACGCGCCTGTTGATGAGTCGTCGTTACTCAATGAACAAGCAGCGGACTCTGTAACTCAAACACCGAAAGTTGTGCCGCTGCTTAGCTATTTAACTGAGCAGCATCGCGTACGTGTTGTGGATGTAAAGCTGGCCGAATTACTCAGTGGTAACAATACTGAGCATGATCATGACGAATTATTTTATATTATTTTAATGCTGTGTTTATCGCAGCAAAGCCAGCATAGTTGTTTAACTCTAACAGAGGTTGATTGGACTAATCCGTTTAATTTACGCCAAAGCGACTTTACTAAATTAGAAGGCACCGTACCTGACACTCTCACCCCATTTAGTGACGATTTTACGACTGAGGCGGCAATAAATTACTTACACGCGCATCACAGTGTGGGGGATCACAAGCCGCTGCAATTGTTTAATCAGCGGTTGTATTTTACGCGTTTAGCAGGGTATGAGCAAACCTTAGCGCAGCGATTACTGGCAATGAGTGAGCGACAACTCAATATTGATGATGCAGTCCTTACTGAGTTATTAACACGCTACTTTCCTGATAATCCAACGCTTGATATTGATTGGCAAAAGGTCGCTTGTGCCATTGCCGCTACAAAAGGTTTTAGTGTGATCACGGGCGGGCCTGGTACAGGTAAAACCACCACGGTAACAAAGCTGTTAGCGATTTTGCAGTCGTTATATCAAGCGGCGCCATTGAGCATTAAATTAGTAGCACCCACCGGTAAGGCAGCGGCTCGGCTAACCGAGTCAATTTTAGGGGCTAAAAATAAGCTGAGTGAAATACCGGCTGATATTAATGCGTTGATCCCGCAAAGTGCGCAAACCATTCATCGGTTGTTGGGAGTTAAGCCATTTACCAATAAATTCCGGCACGATAAAAGCAATCCGTTGCATGTTGATGTATTGATTATTGATGAGGCCAGTATGGTCGACTTATCACTTATGGCTAAATTAATTGAGGCCTTGCCAGTGCATGCCCGATTGATTTTACTCGGCGATAAAGACCAACTCGCCTCGGTTGATACCGGCAGCGTAATGAGTGATTTATGCCAAGGGTTAGTGCTTGGGCAAACACCGCAATATTCAAAAGCACGCTGTGAGCAATTAAATAAGGTGTGCTTTAATGGCGCAGCTAAACTTGGCGCGCAAACTCAGAGTGAGTTTAAACTAGCTGATTGCATTGCCTTTTTACAACATAGTTATCGCTTTGATGCCAAAAGTGGCATAGGCCAATTGGCTTTGGCTGTTAATACCAATGATCGGGGTATTTTAAATTACGTTGAACAACAAAGTACGCAAGGGCATTTTAGCGATGTGATTTTAGACTACGATTTTGTCTCTACACCGATTGAAAAGCTTATAAACAGCGCGGCAAGTCACTACGGTGATTATTTAACACTGATTGCCCAAGGAGCTAGTGTTGCCAAAGTGCATGAGGCTTTTGCCCGCTATCAATTACTTGCAGCAGTGCGTGAAGGCGATTACGGCGTTAATAGTTTAAATCAACGTATTGAGCGGGTATTGCAACAGCAAGGGTTAATTAGCGTTAACCCTAATCAGCGGCATTACACGGGAATGCCTATTATGATTAGCCAAAACGATTATCAACTTAAACTTTTTAACGGTGATATAGGAATTTTAATGCCCGATGATAGCGGCCAACTCAAGGCAGTGTTTATTGATGAGCAGGGTAATGAACGGGCATTTTCACCCGCACGACTCCCAGCGCACGATAAAGTGTATGTAATGACCATTCATAAATCGCAAGGCTCAGAGTTTAGTTATACCGCGATGGTGTTACCACCGCTCAAGCAGGCGAGTATCGGTATTAATAGGCAATTAGTGTACACGGGAATTACCCGCGCAAAACAGACCTTTGAGCTGGTAGCAGATAAAAAAGTGCTGCAACTGGCGATGGGTAAAAGTGTGTCACGGGCATCAGGACTCTATGAGCGATTAGTGTAACGCAATGCTTATACTAATCGTTTATTTTTGGAGTTCGTTTTCTAAATAGGTTGGGTTGCCAGCCAAAATGGAGTGCGCCCAATCTTAAAAAAACACTGACCAACAGCGAACCAAGAATGCACCATAAATAAGGGGCTTCTAATAAAAATAGCGCGGCATAGGTCAAGCCTCCTGCAAAACAGGCGGTGGAGTAGAGCTCTTCTCGCATTACCAACGGCACTTCTCGACAGATCACGTCGCGTATTAAGCCACCAAATATCCCCGTCGTCATTCCCATTGTAAGCGCAACCACCATGGTTGTGCCTTCAATGAGCGCTTTTTCAATACCGACCACATTAAAGATAGCCATACCAATCGCATCAACCAACAACATGTAATAGTTAGACACATCGGGTAAGTGGCGAATAAACATAACAGTGACAAAAATAGCGCCATAGGTGACATATAAAAAATCTGGGTTGGCTATCCAAAAAACGGGTTGGTTAAGAAGAATATCTCTGAGCGTGCCACCGCCAAGCGCGGTGACTGAGCCAACCACCACCACTCCAAATCCGCCAATATCTTTATCATGGCCTAATAACGCACCTGAAATTGCAAAAAAAGCCACACCAATTAGGCTTAAAAAATTAAAATATTCTGCTGTCACTAAGGCGTCCTTTCCAATTTGAGAATTTATATAATTAAAGGTAAGCGAAAGGGGATTTATATTAGCTGAATAACACTAGGGTCTGTTTACCTTTCAAGGTTGAATTTGCAGCAGTCTGCTTGGTATTAAAGCAAGGCAGAGCCTGTGTGGTGTGGTTATTCCCCATAAATAGGCGATAACGCAGCATCAATGCCAAACAGGCGCTGCCCGAAGGGTTCTGCCTAGGGGCGATTTACTCTTTGTTGCCTACATGGATGTAGGTAAGGGGCGTGAGCAGGACGCGGAAGCTTTGCTCGGTTTTTACTTAGTCCACTAGGTTACAAACCTCGCGCCGTGATTAAACCGCCCCTAGCTTGAACAAATATTAATCCGCAAAGGTCAACAGACCCTAGCTTTACAAGCACAAGGTTATTACCCCTGTGCTTGTTACGTTGAGTTGTTATTGTAAGTAGTCAACAACCAGTTGAGATAATGATTCTACGCCGAGTTGTAAGGCGCTTTCGTCAACATAAAACTGAGGTGAATGATTACTTGCTGCCGTTTTAGCGTTTTGATCTTTTGGAGTGACGCCTAAAAAGTAAAATAGCCCAGGGGTTTCAAGCGCATAATAACTAAAGTCTTCTGCGCCGGTAATTAAATCGGTGGTAATAATGTTGTCAGCACCAGCAATACGGGCAAGCGTTGGGGTCATTTTTTGGGTGAGTGCTACATTGTTTAATGTGACAGGGTAGCCGTGATCTATATGCACATCAGCTTTAGCCCCCGCGGATTCGGCAACCAGCTCAGCGGTTTTAGCTAAACGTTTTTTAATATCGGCGCGCATAGTTTGATCAAAGGTTCTAATGGTACCAATCAACTCTACATTATCAGGGATTATATTTGAGCGTATGCCGCCATTAATTGCGCCAAACGAAATGACTGAAGGTGCTTTAGTTACATCAACTTGGCGAGAGGCGATTGTTTGAGTTGCCATAATAATTTGTGATGAAGCAACAATTGGGTCTACGCCATTCCATGGACGTGAACCATGTGTTTGACGCCCCGTTACGTTAATTGTGAAAGAATCTTCACTGGCCATTAGTGGCCCTTCACGAAAGCCAATTTGCCCTGTATTGAGTGAGCTGGTGACATGTAAACCAAACACGGCCTCAGGCTTTTGCTTAAATAAGCCTTCTTTTAACATCAGCTCAGCGCCACCTTCTTCGCCCTCGGGGGCACCTTCTTCAGCCGGTTGAAATACAAACAGTACTTCGCCCGCTAACTGATCTTTTATTTTTACCAGTGACTCTGCCACGGCCATTAAAATAGCAACATGAGTGTCGTGCCCGCAGGCATGCATAACGCCTACTTCATTGCCACGATAGGTTGATGTTTGTTTAGAGGCAAAGGGTAAATCAACTTGTTCGGTAACCGGTAAAGCATCCATATCAGCACGCAATGCGATTAGAGGGCCTTTTTTACCGCCACTTAATTTAGCCACAACACCGGTATGAGCAACACCGGTTTGTACTTCAAGACCCAGTGATTTTAAATGTTCAGTAATGTACTTGGCGGTTTCAAATTCGCGATTACTCAGCTCTGGATATTGATGTAAATGACGACGCCATGTAATGACTTTTTCACTCACACTTTGTGTTGCTTGTTCAAGTTGGGTGTTAACACTCGCGGCAAAACTAGGGGCGGAAATGGCGGTTAATAAAAAGCCACCACATATTATTTTTTTTATCATTATGATTCCTTGGTTGTTCGTATGTAACTAACTTACGCTATTACGCTGATAAAAAGTAGTGCCGTGCGATAGTTAACAAAAAAGTTCACGGTGTTTTCAATGGCGGTTTATAAAGCCCATAAACTGTTCCAAATAGCACAATAGTTTAGCGCTTTTGTCGTATTTTAACGCAGATATTTAGCCTTAACAGCGAAAATGATAACAAAATGTTGCATTTTTCAACTTTGTTCCCAATACTGGTCAATGCGTTACTTTTACCATGCACCGACAACAGCGTGTAACAAGCTAAGCATAATAAAAATATTGAATCAGTTAAGGATTAATATGAACAACACACACATATTTAAACGCGTCTCTTTATTTGCAGCAGCATTAAGCCTGCTAATGAGTTTTTCTGCGCTCAGTAAAGAGTATAAAGTAATTTTAATTCATGGTTTGCAGGTATCACAACTTACCAATAGAGCAGCCAGTGATGTGGTAAACGATGGACAAAGCTATTGGCAGTCTTATTGGGTGAATCGCGCAGATGAGCGCATCGATTGGCCTGCATATGAACGAATAGAAGGAAAAATCACCACCGATTGGGTATGGCCTAAACTACAGCAAATTTCTCGCTCAAATCTATGCGAGCTAGGCTGTGTATTTGTGACTCATTCAACCGGTGACTTAGTTGCCCGATATATTATAGATAACCAAGAAAACTGGCTTGAAAATGCCGGATTACAGCCGCTTAATATTATTGCCACCTTTGATTTAGCCGGTGCTGGTGGCGGCAGTGAATTGGCCGACTTAGCGGTGAGTACATTAACAGGCGCATCGTGGAATTTTGCTGTAGATGCCGCGCTAACGTGGTGGTTAGGCAGTGAAGTTAATGAGGCGGTAGGCGTATTGCACGATTTAAAAGTAAATAATGCACGCAGAATTGCGCCATTACCTGATGCACGCACACCTCGTTTACGTTTTGTAGCCGATGGTAATGCTTACTTAGGTTTAACGGCTGGATTTTTACGCGGTAATGACGACTCGGTAGTGGCTACTCACTCATCATGTGGTGCAAGCTCGGTAAACTCATTTGGTAGCTGTAGCACCAATATTGACACTAATGGGCGTTTAAAATCGCAAGGTGATGCTGTTAATAGTTTTATGCCATATCATTATCCATTAATGATGACTAACAGTTACAGTCATAATGAGATTCAACAAGCGCAGCGCCAAGGAAATGTAACGATTGCGATGAATAACATTACGGTAGCTGGCGACACGCTAGGGTTTGAAACCGAAGATGAAACCACAGGTAGTTGGTTTTGGAAGAAACAATATCGTTATGTAAAAGACTCAGATAATTTGAGTGCATCGGCACTTATATATAATGTGATCCCGTGATATAAGCATACTTAAAACATCGTGTAGTATACGTACTACACGTTTTATATAGGATAACTAACCGATGAAAAAGTCCTACGTGATTGGCTTTGCTATCAGCATGGGCCTACTTATGTGGTTTTTAATTGATGAGGGTCATGCAAGTTACCCCCTAAAACAAGACCCTCTCAATGATAAAAAGCCGATATCGACACCTCCTGCTCAGCAGCGTGCGCTAAGCCAACCTGTGACAAAGGCAACAACAAAAACCAGCTCAGTAACTCAGTCAGCATTTGATGAAGACTTAGCCAAAGCGGCATCGGCGGTGGCACAACAGTATCAACAAAGTTTGGCGTTTCCGCCTTATTCACAACCATTAACGGTATATGATGAGGACAGACTTAAGCCAAATCAGTTCTTTCCTGTTAGCAGCCCAGTGGGTGAGCAAGGAGGGGAGTTAACAGTGAGCTTGTCTCAATATCGGTATGTGTATCCACAAGCTATAGAGCTAACCGTAAGCGCCCCAAATTTAGGTAAGGCGGTAGTGACACTCAGTAATGCAGACACCAAAAAGTCGCTAAAAACGCAAAGCGGTGTGGCTCGTCAAAATGAGCTGGCAATGACATTTAAAGGTGAAGAAGACTATCCACGTAATTTACAATTATTAGTTGAAGCCGATATCGCGGGTAAAATAGTTCCTGTGGTGGCACAAATACACTATATGCCGCCTAGTGCAACGCTAACTAGCTTTAATAACGCGTATCCACGTAATGATAATATGATAGTGCCTGCTAATTTAACGGTTATAAAAAGTGGCTTATACCGTTTAAGAGCTAACTTATACAGTGGCACCTCGCCATTAGCACATTTAGTTGCTAAAGCACGTTTAAATGAGGGCAGTCAGCAAATTGACTTTAAAGCGCATTGGTCTGTTTTGCCCAAGCAAACGAATGACTTACGGTTAAGCGATTTTGTTGTTGAGCGTATGTCGCCAAGCCCAGGTGAGCTTAACAGTTTTGGTGAAAGTGAAATTAGCGAGTTTACTATTGAAGATTTTGCTTACGACAGCTTACAGCAGTTGCCTTATCAGGCAAACAAACAAGAAATGCAGAGTTTAGAGTTTTTACAAGGATTAGCTGCTGGTCAGTAGCAGCATAGAACAAAGTGAAGGGTTTGCATTACTGCAAACCCTTAAAAATTAGCTTAAATTAATGGTAACCACGTCGGCTTGGTGTGTTTCATCTTGTTCATGATTAACTGGCACTTTTGGAATATCTGGTTTATCGAGCGCGATATCGCCCCCATCAATAACGTCACCCGTTTGCAAGTTGGTAAAATCAAATAATTGATTATCAGCTAAGTGTGAAGGCACAACGTTTTGCATGGCGGTGAAAATACTCTCTATACGGCCTGGGTGCTCTTTATTCCATTGCTCTAGCATATTTTTAGTGTGTTTACGCTGTAAGTTTTCTTGTGAGCCACATAAATTACACGGAATAATAGGGTAGCCTTGGCTGAACGCATATTTGCTTATATCGGCTTCTTTACAATATGCCAGTGGGCGAATAACCATATGCTCACCGTTATCGCTCATTAGTTTAGCCGGCATACTTTTTAGTTTTCCGCCATAAAACATATTTAAAAACAAGGTTTCTATCATATCATCGCGGTGATGACCCAGTGCAATTTTAGTCGCACCTAACTCTTTAGCAGTGCGATATAAAATACCGCGGCGCAAGCGAGAGCAAAGCGAGCAGGTTGTTTTACCCTCAGGAATAATATCAGTTACAATACTGTAGGTATCTTCTTCTACAATTTTGTATTCAATATTTAAATTATCAAGATACTCAGGAAGCACATGCTCAGGAAAACCAGGTTGTTTTTGGTCGAGATTTACTGCAAATAAATCAAACTTGATAGGTGCAACACGTTGTAAATGTTGCAACATGTCGAGCATAGTGTAACTGTCTTTGCCACCCGATAAGCACACCATAATACGGTCACCTTCTTCAATCATGTTAAAGTCCATGACAGCTTGACCTGTGAGGCGGCGTAAACGCTTTTGAAGCTTATTTAAGTTGTATTGAGCTTTGGCTTGAGCAGAATGAGACACTACGCCCCCTTATAAAATAGTACGGCAAAATTAATTGCTAAAAATAAAGGGGCGTATTATAAGTCATATGTAATATGGGAGCTACTGCAAACGCTAACTTTCTGCAAGCGGGCTTACGTACCCATCAGGTTTAAGTGCAAGTACATCACAATCAAGGCTGTCAATAACATGCTCAGCAGTGTTGCCTACTAAGGCAGCGCTTAAGCCAGTCCGTCCGACCGTGCCAATAACCACTAATTCGCTGTTTAAGCGTTTTGCAACATCCGGTATCACATCTTCTGGCAATCCCTCTTCAATAAAGCATTGATCAGAGGTTAGGTTAAACTCATTAGCGAGTTCATTGGTTGATTCAATATGATGTTTTTTAACTGATTCGTTATATAACCCTGGGTTAAACTCAGGGATCTCTATGGCTATATTAACCGGTGTAGCAGGGTATGCATTGACTAAGTTAAGTTTAGCATTAGCCAGTTCACATAAAAATTGTGCATCTTTAATTATGCGTTTATTAAGTGACAGGTGCTGATCGTTTTCACTGACTGCATTAACAGCCGCTAAAATATTCCCATGTGCTGGCCACGCCATATCTTTTACAAATAATACAGGGGTTGGGCATTTTCTGACTAAGTGCCAGTCTGTTGGCGTGAAAATAACCGCTTTAAGCGCACCATGCTGATGAGTACCTTTGATCACTAGGTCATATTTATCATTAATAACGGTATTAATAATGGCTTCGTAAGGGCGGTTATGCCAAATGACTTGGGTATTAATATTAATGTTTTGATAAGGAGAGACAAGATCTTTTAACCATAGTTCGCGATCTTTTAACACCGCTTTACGCATTGCTTCACGTTCATCACCTGATAGCATAGTAGTCATTTCGTAAGAGAAATCATAAACCGTCATAAAGGCGGTAATGCTAGCCCCTGATTTTTTGGCTAAATCTAATGAACGCGCGAGGGCATTTTGATCGTCTTTAGTTGGGTCAATAACCGCGATAATACGTTTAATCGTTTCCATTGTGCTACTCCATTCACTTAACAGTTATACCTTGAGTGTAACGCAAATACACAACAGTTAAAGGGGTAGCACTAATATTCTTGTTCTATATCAAGAAATAAAGCTTCTCTAATTTTGAAACCCTTATCCTGCATGAACGTGTGTAGAGCTTTACAAAATTTAATTATTTTCAGGCTTTATTAAAGTGTTGTCTTGCACAGTGAATCCACTCGTTTTTTTCACAAAGCCCACTTCAGGTAGTAAGTTATAAACGTTATCTTTAATGGTAGAAAACAGATAACTCTTTCCACCTCTACTGAATAAGTTAATAAGATACCAATATTTCTTTTCAGGATAAACAGTCATATCAACGTCAATAAAGTGATTGTTATTGATATAAATGCCTCTTACGTATTTGTCATCTATTAGCTCGCCGGTTACATCTGACTGTATTCTAATGCCTCCCTTAGAACGTAAAACTGTATTGTGAGTAAAATAAATACTTCCCCAATTAAAAGGCTCCGTCACACTTTTTGGTTTATTTGGGTAAGCATTGAGGATAAACTTATCACTGTCTATGAAGGTATTAGCAATAATTTTTACGTTAGAGTAATAAGTAATTTCTATAGCGGTGCCTTTGGTGTTTTTGAAAGTGTTATATCTTACTAGAGCCTTTGATACAGGTTTAACCGTGGCAAATTTCAATGATCCCTTCAATCCCTCAAAAATATTATCTTCAACTGTAATATCATGCGTACCTCCATAGTTATTATTCCACGGGTGAGTAGTTGTTACTTGTGTGACATTTTCAAAGTAATTATTACGAATATCAATTCTGAAAGAATTGATATTCGTATCATGGGATGATAAGTGTGAAGACGTTGCTCTTATCGCTGCATCGCCAAAATCAAAAAATTGATTATGTTTAATTGAAATATCTTCGGAGCCGGCAAAAAGGATACCTTGCTCACCCCAAACATAATTAATTTTGTCTGTCGTTAACCCCCTAAAAATAAAACCATTAATTTCTATGAAGCGTGAATTATAAAAGGATAAAATATACTCTCCTTCAAATTGGTCACACTTTTTTAGTATAACGCCAGTATTAGCTGTAATAACAATATTGTTAAGATTTCTAACAATAATAGCTGAGCAGATGTCATAAACTCCTGGCTTGTCTATTTTAAGCTCAGAATTTTCTGCAGTGTTTAAAATCAAGTCTTTTAGTGCTTCTGAGTCATCAATGCCGTCATCGGGGATCATTGAGCTCGATGCTTGGCTACTATATAAAATACTTAAAGAAAGAGCGATAAATAGAAATAAAGATTTAGGCATAAGATTGTCCTTCTATGTAAGAGTTTAATAGGACGTAGTTGCTTTTATATTAAAAAATGAGCCAGACAATTCATTCATCGACTCTTAAAAGTGAATGGTTAATACCTCTACTCAAAGTGTTAGTAGAGATAGAGCATAATTGCAATAATTACGCTCCAATTCAGGGTAGGATTAATTTTAAAATGAGAAATGATTATTAACGAGGCTTAACAATCGCAGCCGTTTTGGCTAAAGCGTCATTATCTAAAATAGTAATAAATTTACCTTCTACTTTAATTAAGTCGGCTTTTTGAAAACGGCTTAATAAACGGCTGATAGTTTCTACTGTTAAACCAAGGTAGTTGCCAATTTCGCCGCGAGTCATGGTAAATCTAAATTCTTTACGTGAAAAACCACGCTCACCAAAACGCTCTGATAAGTTATAAATAAAGCTAGCAAGACGTTCTTCTGCTGATTTTTTATTAAGTAATAATAGCATTTCCTGATCGTAGGTTATTTCACTGCTCATTAAACGCATTATTTGTTGGCGCAATTTAGGCAGTTTACCGGCTAGTTCGTCAAGAGTTTCAAAGGGAATTTCACATACCATTGAGGTTTCTAGTGCTTGAGAAAAACTTTGATGTTGCATTTTATTGATGGCGTCAAAGCCAACAAGGTCACCCGCTAAATGAAAGCCTGTAATTTGTTCATCGCCTTGCTCTGACAAGGTATACGATTTAAACGACCCCGAACGAACTGCATAAATTGCATTTAAAGGTGCGCCCGACTCAAATAAGTAGTCACCCTTGTGTAATGGTTTTTTTCGCTCAATGATCTCATCAAGTTTATCCATTTCTTGGCCATTTAAAGAAAATGGTAAACATAACTGGCTAATACTGCAGTTATTACAGCTAATGGCACAATTACCTTTAGCACGACTTTGAGAAAAATCCATAAGTTCAATCCGTTAAATTTCTATGCACAACATTTACCAATGTTAATGCACTAGCTTGTCTGTTGCAATGATCAAAAGGTAGATACCATACCAAATGATAACACTGCCTAATATTATTCGCGTCCAAGGGTGATTAAAAAGCGTATTGAGCTTTTGTGCAGCCACACCTAAGGTGATCATGGCAGGGAACGTCCCTAGGGCAAATGCCAGCATAACCAGAGCACCATTTATGGCAGTGCCACTGGTCATCGCCCATGTGAGCGCAGAATATACTAAGCCGCACGGTAACCAGCCCCATAGTGCGCCATAACCAAGCGCTTTCAATGGGGAATCAATGGGCATTAAATATTTATTAAGTTTAATTAAGTGCTGCCAAATGAGGGTTTTGCCAAGTTTTTCGAGCCATTGTAATGTCGCGGCTAAGCGCATAATATAAACGCCAACCAGTAACATAAAAATACCAGCTAAAAATGACAAAAATAATGAAAAGGCAGAATTTTGCGTGGCAAACTGGCTACTAATACCCGCAACAAGGGCTCCTGCAAGCATATAACTTAAAGCTCTACCGCTGTTATAAGCTAGAGAATATAACCACGTTTGGCGTTTGTTGCTGGCAAGCTGTAATGAACTGGCAATACCGCCACACATAGCAATGCAATGGCCACTGCCAATTAAGCCCATTAAAAAAGCGCTAACAAAAACAGGGTCAATCATTACTTTTATTATGTTGCTCTTTATCGTCTTCAAACAAAATACTATGGCCTTGCTTGTTTAAATCAGAGAATTGCTCACCTTTTACTGCCCAAAAAAATACGCCAATAGCAATTAATACAAACAAAATAGCGATAGGAACTAAAATATAAATTATGCTCATAACTTTAATAGCCTTAGTGAATTACATATCACAATAATAGAGCTGGCAGACATACCAATAACGGCCATCCATGGCGCAACTAAGCCCATAGCCGCTAGCGGTAATATAGAGCCATTATATAATAAAGAAAGCGCCAAGTTTTGCTTAATTATACGCCGTGTTTGTTTAGCAATAGTTAACAAATGCGAGATAGAAGCTAAATCACTGTTAAGCAGCACAACATCGGCACTGTTTTTAGAGATATCAGCTCCTGTTTCCATGGCGATTGATAAGTGGGCGCTGGCAAATACTGGGCTGTCGTTTACGCCATCGCCAACCATAGCAACAACTTCACCTTGAGTTGACCAATGATCAACGGCGTCTTGTTTATCTTTTGGACTACAACTGGCTTGTACTGAATCAAGCTTTAATTTTTTTGCCACCTTGGCACCGGCATCTGAGGCGTCACCTGTTAGCATATGACAACTTAGATTGGCAGCCTTTAACGAGTTAATGAGTTTATCGGCATCTGTTTTTACTTTATCAACAAAGTAAAAGCGTGCAACGGGTTGCTTGTTTATGTAAAGGGTAGCTTGCGCATTGGTTTTTTTGGTATCAAACCAGCCACTTTTACCAATGGCGTAGTGCGTATTTTCGTATTGAGCGCTGATCCCAACCCCTGGATGGAGCTGTACATCGTCAAATTTACGCTGACCTTTAAACTCTTTAAAGGCACTAGCAATAGGGTGCTCCGAATAGCTCTCAAGCTGTGCTGCAATATCAAGAATTTGCTCTTTGCTGTATTTACCATCAAGTATGTCAACAACGTCGAGGCTAAATTTACCTTGCGTAAGCGTACCGGTTTTATCAAAAGCAACTAAAGTAAGTTTTGAGAGTGTTTCGAGCACATGTGCTTGCTTAATTAATATACCTTTACGAGTTAAGGTAGCCACAGCACACGTTAACGCGGTTGGAATAGCTAAACTTAATGCGCACGGGCAGGTGGCCACTAACACCGATATAGTGATCCAAAAAGCGACATCAGGGTCAATTTGATACCAGCCAATGGCGGTTAGAGAGGCAAATACCAGTAATACGGCAACAAACCACTGCGCTACTTTGTCGGTAATTTCTACTAACCGTGGGCGTTTTGTTAGGGCATTATGTTGCAGGCGAATAATTTGATTAAGCAGGGTATTTTGGCCCAGCTTATTGATTTTTATTTCAATAATACCATCATGATTAACCGTGCCCGCATACACGTTATGATCAATATACTTTCGTACTGGCTGATGTTCACCAGTCATCATAGACTCATCAACACTGGTGCTGCCTTTGACTAAGATGCCATCGGCAGGGATAGTTTCGCCTGCTTTTATTAAAACGATATCGTTAAGCTTGAGCTTTTTAGCGGCAATTATGTGCTCTTTGCCGTTTTCATCGAGTGTACGGGCAGTCAGTGGCAGTAGCTTTTGTAAGTTGGCTGTAAATTCACTGGCCTTTAAGCGCGCTCTAAATTCTAAGTATTTACCTAATAAGAGTAAAAAGGTAAACATACAAATAGATTCAAAGTAAACTTCACCGACTTCCATTACGGTGGCGTAACAGCTTGCGCCATAGGCACCAAAAATCGCCAATGATACCGGTAAATCCATATTCAGTTGTTTTGCTTTTAAGCCGTTAATTGCATTACTTAAAAAGGGCAGGGCGCTGTATAAAATAACGGGCGTTGCAAGGATCAAGCTGATCCATCTAAAGTACTGTTCAAAATTACTGTCCATCCCAGAGAACATGCCAAAGTACATAGCAAAGGCAAACATCATCACTTGCATGGTCATTAAGCCTGCCACGCCGAGGCGGCGAATATAGGCTTTAGCTGTTTGTTGTTTTTGCTGGGCTTCTAAATCTGATTGGAATGGATAGGCTTTGTAACCTATTTCAGCCAGTGAGGTGATTAGCTCACTTAAAGGGGTTGCGCTTTTATCCCATTGGATCATAGCGCGATTAGTTGAGGTGTTTACATCAACGCGCTTTACCGATTTAAGGTTAAGTAATTGCTTTTCAATAAGCCAGGCACAGGCGGCGCAGGTAATGCCCTCAACACTGAGAAGCACCTCAGAGTTGTCGTTATGCGTACTGATAAACTCATCTTGAATATCTTCATTGTCATAGCTTTTAATAAAAGCGAGTTGTTCAGGGACGAGTTGCTCTACTTTACCGGCACTAACAGTGCGATATTTGTAGTAGTCGGTCATCCTTTGGTCAATGATATTTTGTGCAACAGCTTGGCAGCCAATGCAACACATTGGCTCAGCGGTATTGTCTATAACAACATGTGCGCTAAATCCAGCAGGCACACTTTCAAGACAATGAAAGCAATTTTTAGACATACTAAATACTACTTATAGTTAGGAGTCACTAAAACGGTGGCGGTGGTTGGTAAAGTAATACTCTCTTTCATTTTCCAACTAGCATCAACAGGCTCAATAAACACTGAGTAAGCACCAGGCGTGTAGCTTTCTAATAATGCAGTAAACTCTTGATTAGCATTTGGAGTGAGGGTAGCTTCAAAATCATGAGCTTTTATAGTGCGATGAAAAAACGATAATTTTAGCGCGTGGATATTACTGGTATCGCCTTTGGTAAATTTAAAGCTGACACGCTCATCTGATACATTTAGGTCGCCATGTAAATACAACGCTTTTGCTTTATCAAACTTAACGAGTTCTAAGTTGATTGCTTTGCCTTTTTTATAGTAATCATCTACAACCATATCTGGGCCGTTACCAATGGCTGTAATAAATAAACTAATGCAGCCAATAATTGCAGCTAAAGGAAAGAAGATTAAAAACCAAGGCCAAAAATTTTTATACCACGGAGTCGGTTGCATAGTCGCTCTAAAATTAATTAATGTGCGGCTATATTATAATAAATAGAATGAAAAGACTAAAAAAAAGCCTCCGAGTGGAGGCTTTTTTGATCTGAATTAATCTACTGAAATAAAAAGATTAAAACTGAAACGTTTTGTTAACTTTATCGTTATTTATCTTGCGATAAGCTGTAAACGTAAGCAGTTAATAGGTGAATTTTATCTTCGCCTAAAATCTCTTTCCAAGCAGGCATTACACCAGCGCGGCCATGGTTAAGTGTTTCTTCAACTGCACGTTGAGAACCACCGTACAACCAAATGTTATCAGTTAGATTTGGTGCACCAAACGGTAAGTTGTGTGCAACTGAACCTTTACCATCTGCACCATGACATGCTGCACACATAGCAAATTTTGCTTTGCCTGCATCGGCATCTTTTTGGTTAACAGTACGACCAGATAGGCTAAGTACGTAAGCCGTCATTTCTTTAACGCCTTGCTCACCTAATGCATCACCCCAAGGTGGCATTGCTGCAACACGGCCTAAAAGTAATGTTTCTCTGATTTTGTCAGGTGTACCACCGTACAACCAATCGTTGTCAGTGAGGTTAGGGAAGCCAGTACCACCACGAGCATCAGAGCCATGACATTGTGCACAGTTTTGTGAGAACAAACGTTGACCAATTTCAACCGCTAGTTGACCTTGAGTTTGCTCATGTTTAGTGCCGTTTTCTAGCGCAACTTGCTGTGCTGCATCACCAGCAAATTTAGACTCTACTAGATCTAGAACAGGTATTTGAGCCAATTCATTAAAAATTGGGCCAAAACGCTCTTCAGCAGCGCGGTATTCAGCATCTAGCTTTACAAAACGGCCATCTTCTTTCGCTTCAAGGACTGCTTCTTTCGATTCAGTTAAAGAGGTAATACCTTGGTTTGAGCTTGTCCATTTTGCTAAACCTTCCCAATTACCTAAACCTGGGTAGGCTGCTAAGTAATAAACAGACCACACAAACGTTGCGAAGAACATGTAAGTCCACCATTTTGGTAGTGGATTGTTTAATTCTTCAATGCCGTCAAACTCATGTCCACAGCTTTCACCTTCTTTTACACCTACATAGTTTTTTAAGTTCCAAACTAGTAGACCAAAGATAATGATTAAGCATGCAAGGGTTAATACAATAACCCATATACTCCAAAAGCTAGTCATTTCTCAGACCCCTTTTCCTCGTTAGAGAGTGTATTGTTGTGTTTTTTTTCATCTTCAAATATGACATTAGCAGCGTCTTTAAAACGACTTTTACTACGCTTGCTATATGCCCATCCAACAATCACAATAAATAATACTAAAATTACCAGAGTCAAAATGCCTCTGTATGTCCCGTAGTCCATAATAATCTACTTCAAATGTGTGCCAAGTTGTTGCAAATAAGCGATAAGGGCTTGCATTTCTGTTGCACCTTTACCGTCATTCATTGCGTCAACTTTAGCAATGTCAGCGATTAATTCCTCGTCACTGCCATAACCTAGACCCGGGTGTTTTGGGTTTTCTGGATTGATAGCAAACGTGTCACGGAAAATTTGTAGTTTTTTCAGAGTTAAGCTTGTATCAAGCGTGTTCTCTGCTAACCAAGGGAAACTTGGCATATTAGACTCAGGAACCACGGCACGTGGATCCATTAAGTGCGCATAATGCCAATCATCTGAGTAACGTTTACCTACTCGTGCTAAGTCAGGGCCAGTTCGTTTAGAACCCCAAAGGAAAGGGTGATCCCATACTGACTCGCCTGCTACAGAGTAGTGACCGTAACGCTCAACTTCATCACGAAATGGACGGATCATTTGAGAATGACAGTTAGCACAACCTTCACGTACATAAATGTCGCGACCTTCAAACTCTAGTGCGTTTAACGGGCGTAACCCATCCACTGGCTTGGTTGTATCGTCTTGGAACATTAGCGGCGTAATTTCCACGAGTGCACCAAAGCTGATTGCAAAAACAGTCAAGATGGCCATAAGGCCGATGTTTTTCTCGATTATTTCGTGTTTATTTTGCGAATTTTTATTGCTCATTATCTGACTCCGTTATGCTAACTGCGCTTGTTCATCAAGTTCTAGCGAATTATTTTTCGCTGAAACTGTACGATAAACGTTATAAGCCATAATCAGCATACCTGCGACGATGAAAACACCACCTAAGAAACGCATAACATAGAAAGGATGAGAGGCTTCTAACGACTGTACAAAGCTGTACATTAATGTACCGTCAGAGTTAACTGCACGCCACATTAGACCTTGCATTACACCTGAAATCCACATTGCAACAATGTATAAAACAACACCCACTGTGTGTAACCAGAAGTGTGTATTGATTAATTTGATGCTGTACATACGACCTTGCGAGAATAACGCAGGGATAAGGTGGTAAATAGCACCGATAGAAATCATCGCAACCCAACCTAATGCACCTGAGTGAACGTGACCTACAGTCCAATCTGTGTAGTGCGATAACGCATTAACAGATTTAATTGCCATCATCGGGCCTTCAAATGTCGACATACCGTAGAAAGACAATGAAACCACTAAGAAACGTAAAACTGGGTCAGTACGTAGCTTATGCCATGCACCTGAGAGCGTCATAATACCGTTGATCATACCCCCCCAAGACGGTACGAATAAGATAATAGACATCACCATACCTAAGCTTTGCGTCCAATCAGGAAGCGCAGTGTAGTGAAGGTGGTGAGGACCTGCCCAAATGTAAAGCGAGATAAGAGCCCAAAAGTGAACAACCGATAAACGGTATGAGTAAACTGGACGACCCGCTTGCTTTGGTACAAAGTAATACATCATACCTAGGAAGCCAGCAGTTAGAAGGAAACCTACTGCATTGTGTCCGTACCACCACTGAACCATTGCATCAACCGCACCGGCGTAAATTGAGTATGATTTAGTTAGTGAGACAGGAACAGCCATGCTGTTAACAATATGAAGTACTGCAACAGTAATAATGAAACCAGCATAGAACCAGTTAGCTACATAAATATGCGCTACTTTGCGTTTTGCAATAGTGCCCATAAATACAATAGCGTAAGTTACCCAAACAACAGCAATTAAGATATCGATTGGCCACTCAAGTTCTGCATACTCTTTAGAACTTGAAATACCCATAGGTAGAGTAATTGCTGCTAGAACAATAACTAACTGCCAACCCCAGAAGGTAAAGGCGGCTAATTTGTCTGAAAGAAGGCGCGTTTGACATGTACGTTGTACGACGTAATAAGACGTCGCAAAAAGTGCACTTGTACCAAATGCGAAAATTACTGCGTTCGTGTGTAACGGACGAAGTCGAGAGTAAGTTAACCATGGTGTGTCAAAGTTAAGAGCTGGCCAAGCTAATTGGGCAGCTATCAGAACCCCAATACCCATGCCAACGATGCCCCAAATCACTGTCATAATAGCGAATTGGCGTACAACTTTATAATTGTACTCAGTTTGTGATGCTACTGTTTGGCTCATTTTCTGGCTTCCGCTGCAATAAATGCGTTTAGAAATGAATTACCTACTTGTAAAAGTAGGACCTACTATTATTCCAAAGTATACTATCTAAAACCCACAATATGTGGTTGTTAAAGATAATAATCTCAAGAAATACTTGTTTTTTTTGCGGTTGAAATGATAAATTTTTTGGCCTTAAAAAGATAGGTCAATTGCGTAATAATATGACATCAATCAAACTTTATTAACTTGCTGTCTATTTTTTGAGGTGATTTGTACCTTACTTGCCCATTAAAGCCGATAATCAACCAACGTGTCCAAATGTTGGACTAATACATTAGATACTTTGAGAACCTGCATGTATATATATAGAGTATGTTTACTTTCTTTTCTACTATTCTTACTAGGTTGTGACTTTTCTGGATCAACATCAACACCAAAAGTAAATCAATCACAAACAGAGTGTAAAAATAACAACTCGTGTATTTTTCCAAATCAAGTTAAAGTTTGGCTAAGCGAAGAAACCCTATCACCAGAGACACCGTTTTCAATTTACACTCAGTTACCGACTGGTGAAACAATAACAGCGGCTAAATTGGAGGGGGTAACTATGTATATGGGTTACATTCCCGTGCAATTTAAAAATCAGGGCAGCGTTTGGGTAGCTAATACTATGGTAGGGATTTGCTCGGAAAAAAACATGGTGTGGAAGCTTATTCTTACTACTGTCGATACAAACACTGGCATAAGTGAAAATGTTGAATATTTTTTTAACGTTACCTATTAAAGGCTTTCTACTCAGGCGTGGTTTTTAACTGCGCCATTCCCGTAAAATTATAGCGGAAAGCCAAATGCCTCACATTTAATAGTTATTTGCAATTAAAGTACATCTGATAAAATAACCATTCTGAATAAAGCTTTTACATACCCATTTACCTTCCAAGTTTATAACTTAAGCTCTGCTTGGCTTACTTTTTTAATTGTGCTCATACGTGCAATAAAGCACCTATATCATTTGTATGTAGATTTATCTAATGGACCCACTTTAGTAGCCGTTTTTAGTTTAATTGGCAGCCCGTCTTAAACCTTCAATACACATAAAATTTGCATGATTAAAACTTATAACAAAAAAATTCAGACTAAATAAACAATCTACTTGCATAAATATGGTTAGTAATTAACACCTAGTTTTACCGTTTTAATAACGAGCTGTGATTAACATGTTAATTTTCCTGTTTAGGGCACATTAATGTAATAATTACATTTGATTACAAACTCTACTCATTTGATTTCAGCTGTGTTTTTTATGTGATTACTTAGTCTTTAATTATTGATTATAAAGTGTTTTTATTAATTAACAATGAAACATACTGTAACCTTTGTTCCTTTCGCGGGACGTTTTAATTTTTATTGATTGCACCGTGATCGCTCATTAAGTTTTCATTCAGTTAAAGGCGCCTAAGTTGCTCCCGCTCACTCAAAATTCTCATAAAAGTGAGCATTACCAATTTAGGTAAATTTCCAACAAGTAGGGTTCATCCATGAAAAAATCAACTCTTGGTTTAGCTGTAATTGCAGCAATCCCAATGTTCTCAAGTGTTCAAGTTTTAGCTGCAGACGAAGCAGCAAAGTCAATTGAAAAAATTCAAGTAACGGGTTCTCGTATTAAGCGTTCAGATATGGAAACGGCTAGCCCAGTTACACTTATCGGTGCCGATGAAATTAAAGCATCAGGTGCAACATCTGTAGATAGCGTATTACAACAAATGACGGCTACGGGTGGTGCAATGACAAACCCTGGCGTTAATAATGGCTCTGGCGGTGGTGCATCTATAGATTTACGTGGTTTAGGTTCACAGCGTACTTTAGTACTTGTTAATGGTCGTCGTATGATCAATTCAGGTACTGGTGCGGCTTCAACGGTTGATTTAAATACTATTCCAGTATCAATGATCAAACAAATTGAAGTACTTAAAGACGGTGCTTCTGCAGTATACGGCACAGATGCTGTAGCTGGTGTTGTAAATATTATCCTTAAAAATGACTTTGAAGGTTTAGATTTAAACGTCAACACAGCCATGACTTCAAAACATGATGCGTCAGAAACATCAATCGACTTTACCTTAGGTACAACATTTGACAAAGGTAATATGGTTTTTGGTATTCAATACACTGATCGTGGTGAAGCAAGTCAAGGTGATCGTGGTTTCTCATCATGTCCTTTATTTGAAGGCGAAAATGGACTTTTCTGTGGCGGTTCTTCATTCAGCGAAGGCGGCCATATTTACAATGTTAATACAGCTAATATCATCAACGATAAAGGTGAAATCGAGAAGCAGGGTGTTGCTGACGATGCTGGTTTAAGTGGCCTTGGCGGTAACTTACACCGCTATACCGATGAAAACGATGCATACAACTATGCGTCTAAAAGCTACCTATACACACCTATGGAACGCTTAAACATCACAGGTTTAGGTAATTATGAACTAAATGATGACACAATGCTTTTCAGCGAGTTTACCTATACTAAGCGCTGGTCAGAGCAAAAGTTAGCACCACAGCCTATCAACTTTGGCTTTAAATATACCGAAGATATGGGTGACAGCTTACTGTCACAAACTTATGATAAGCGACAAGTCGTTAACGGTGCATTTGTAAAAGATGCTAATGATAATTACGTTACAACACCGACTAATTACGCCTATGGTGATGAAATAAGCTACCGTCGTCGCATGGCTGAAAGTGGTACTCGTGACTTATCGCAAACAGTTGATACTGTTCGTGTTGTTGTGGGTGCTGAAGGTATTATTGGTGATTATTCATGGGATGCATCAGCAAACTTTGGTCGCAATGATTCTGTTGATAAAATGAGTAATCTGCACAACGTTTCTGCAATCACAGAAGACTTAGCTGCAGGTACATTTAAGCCTTTAAATGAGGCATCTTGGTCACAAGAAAACATTCAAGATTATATATACACAGAGCAAAACTCAGGTGGAAGCCAGTTATTTATTTTGGCAGCCTCATTATCTGGTGAAATGTTTGAGTTACCTGCAGGTTATGCTGCATTTGCAGCGGGTGTAGAGCGTCGCCAAGAAAAGGCATGGTATAACCCTGATTCAATTGCTGCTCAAGGTCTAGGTAACGATCCACGTGTAGATCCAACAAGTGGTGGGTTTGATGTGAATGAGGCTTATGTTGAGTTTGCATTACCCTTACTATCTGAGCTTCCATTTGCAGAATATGTTGAATTAAGTGCGGCAATCCGCGCGTTTGATTACAGCACTTTTGGTTCTGATGAAACATGGAAACTTGGTTTTACTTGGAAAGCAAATGATGAATTGATGTTCCGTGGCGTACGTTCAACCGCATTCCGTGCTCCAACGGTAGATGAGCTTTACTCAGGTAATGCGCCATCTTATGAGCAAGTAAAATACCCAGGTGCTGATAGCCAGGCAGAAGTAACTGTGGGCGGTAATCAAAATCTAACACCAGAAGAAGCTGATACTTTAACGTTTGGTGTGGTGTACGAACCACAATGGTTTGAAGGTTTCTCAATGACCGTAGATTACTACGACATTGAAATCGAAAATGCTATTTCAACATACAACAACCAATTCGTTGTTGATCAATGTATTGGTAATTCAAACAGCAGTTCAAACGAACTTTGTGCAAGCACAGGTGCAATTTTACAAGCTGATGGTCGAATTGTGTTCAATAATCAGCTTCGTAATATTGGTTCTGAAAAAACATCTGGCATTGACTTAAATCTGAAGTATTCATTTGATGCATTAGGCTTAAGCTGGAGAGCTGGCCTTGATACAACATATTTAGATGAATACGTTGTTGATACGGGTGCTGTTGTAGATTACGCTGGTTACATTACGGGTGGCGCTGGTAGTTACGCAGATATCAAATCAAACTTTAACTTAACAGTTAAAGGAGATAACTGGGATGCAACTTATGAAGCACGCTACATTGCTGGCCTAGATAGCTTCGCATGTATTGATGGTGAGACATGTTATGCACCTTCAACGCCTTCAGTTGTGTACCATGACATTAGTGGATCTTACTTAATTAATGATACAGTGACATTGTCTGCAGGTGTTAATAACTTATTTGATAAAGAGCCACCGTATTACTCAGGTAATAACGATTCAAACACTGACCCGTACACGTTTGATACGTTAGGTCGTCGTTTATTCGCTGGCGTAAACGTTAAGTTCTAATTTTAATTCATTAGAACTACTAAAAGGCCTAGTTTTTACTAGGCCTTTTTTGTTGAACAAAATTAAAGAGGCACGTAAACTCAGGTAGGTAACCGAAGGAGGCATCATTGTTAAAGCAAGACGAAAATTTATCGTTTGTTATTGAACCGCAACTATCACCGCGTGCAGAGCAGCGTCTCGATCTTTATTTTTCTATCCCAAACGAAATGGGTATTAACGCGCAAACACTCAGCGAAGAGTCTTACTTTAATAACCAATTTAAATCTTTTGTAGCCTATAACGCGAATAACATTCATCTTCCATTGGTACGAAGCCGTTTTGTTAGTAAGAACAAAGGTGAGCAGCAAGATTACCGACAAAATTTAAATCTATATTGTTATCAAGTGCGTCTGGCAATTGATGCCGATATTAAAGATGCGTTAAAAATTCAAGAAAGCGATGAGTTTTATCAACGAGCCATGGAGCTCTGTGAACAAAGCCAAAGCCTACTTAGAAAACTCAGACGTTACACCCCAGATAACGAAAAGCTGATCCCGTTTTATACTAATGCTGATAACTACCTAAGCTGGCAAATTGAACAAACTTTTTTAAAGCTACTTGATGAAGGCCCGCGTAGTAGCGATCACGCTAAAGAACGAAACGACTTATTAAACTTTTGTAAGTCAGAGAGTGAGTATCGAGCAGAGCAGCAATATAATTCTGATTCAACACTTAAAGACGCCAACAGAATTACTAATAAGATGCGTTTACTCCAGCGTTTAATAGAGCATGGAGTGATTTTACAGCGTCAAACACGCTATCTTAATAGCTATTTAAAGCGGTTGGTAAAAGGCTCTGTAACGGCTGTTATAATGGCTTTTGTGATGGTGGTAATACTCAATGCGCGTTCTACCTTTACTGAAATAACCGCTTCATTAATTCTAATTTTAGGGGTTATTTACGGGCTAAGAGAAATATTTAAAGAAGATATTACCCGTATTATTTGGCGTGCTATTGTGCGAGGGCGGCCAAAATGGCGCTTTATTTTTAAAAACAGTATCACAAAAGATAAAGTGGCGAGTCAGTTTATTTGGTTAGAGTACACCCGGTTTAAAAAAATCCCCAAAGAAGTGAGGAAAATTTTTTCTAAGCGTCGTCAGCAAAACAAACAGGCGGCGCAATGGCTGCATTTTGCTAGTGAAACCCGGGTAAGTGCTAAAGAATTTTTGCCAGGCTACGATAGCTTGCAGCAAACGCTGCAATTTAATCTCGCACCGTTTGCACGTTATTTAAAAAAAGGGGAAGGGAAGCTCTATCATTTAGAAAACAATAAAATTTCTAAACAGGGAGTAGAAAGGCGCTATCAGTTAAACATGGTATTGGTTCTAACCGAACCGGATAAAACGCTCTATCAGCGTTACAAAATCACTTTAAACCGCAGTAAAATAGTCAATATAGAGCTTATTTACACCAGCGATGCAAAAAAAGAGGAATAACATACGTTATTCCTTTGTTGTCCTTATTTATCTGTTAGCCCTTTTTTGCTGTAAAGCGTTACTTTGTCTGATACCAGGGTAATTTCGATGTTTTTAGCGTCATCACCCCAAGTACAGCTAGTATGTAATGTTTTTTCTACACAGTTATCAGCACTGCCTAAAAGTGCTTCAACTTCTGTTTTGTCCATACCAATTTTAATTTTTTCGTAATTTTCCATGCTTACTTTTGAACAAGCAGCAAGACTCAGTGCTGCAGCAATTATTAGGAGCTTCTTCATAATTATTTTCCTACTGTTAATGGTTAAATTTTCGAATTTGTACAATCATACCCATACGAGGATGATCAAAGTAATGAATATCTTCGCTGAAAACGCGTCTAAATTGTGAAAAACGGGCTGATTCTAGCTCACCATTATCTTGCTTTTCACTAATATCGAAATCCGCATTAATGTATAAATAATGGCGTAAATGTATTTTCAATAAGCCATCTAACTCCCATTTCATGGTCGGAGACTGTGCTTCATTAAACAATGGCTCAAGAGTATCAAGTAAGCTAATAAAGTCGGAATTGGCGTAACTAAAACCGGTGTTCATATTGTTTTTTAATTGGTTGCCTGCAAATAAGTGCATACTAGGGGAGCGTGATTTACTTGCGCCTTCAAACCGCCAGCCGGTATGTAATATAGGGGTGAGTCCTTTGCGGTCTAAAGCTTGGCGTTGTTGTTCAAACTGCAGTTGTTCAGGAGCGAGCAGGTAAGTTTGCTCCATCGTATCTTGTACTGGTGCTTGAGGGGTTACTGGCAGCACATCGTAACTTTTTACATAATCAATGCTGTCATTACACGCTGCAGACTGTGGGTTTGAATTAACCAAAGTGTCAGCAAATGTACGTGTTTGAAAGCGTGGGTCACCGTTTATACACGCGTCCATTGCTTGGTTTTTATAAGCAGAGGCCAATAAATCTAAGGTGTTTTTATCTTCAATGGCGTCATGCTTTAAGCTAAAGTCTTCTTGTAAGTAAGGAGCAGGGTGCTGTTTAAATATTAACACCTCTACTTCAAACCAGCGCTCTGCAAATGCAGTACTGCTAAATAAGCAGCATAAAATAACCAGCGATTTTTTCAGCAACATTAATGGCTAACCTTTTTTTCGAAATCTGCAATCATAGCAGTGATCATTTTTAAGCGTTCACGGGCATTCGCCTCGCTAATGGCAAAGCGTAATTTATTTGCGCCATCCATTTTATAAATGTGTGGCGCACTTTGTATCAAACCAATAATGAAGCTAGGATTAACCTTGGTATTTTGACTAAACTCAAAGTAGCCTCCTTTCGGGTTAGCTTCTATTTTGGTTATGCCCAAATTGCTCGCCTGCATTTTTAGTTGTTGTAAACTAAATAGGTTTTTAGCTGCATCAGGTAATAAACCAAAGCGGTCTATCAATTCTACTTGCAGTTCATCAATATCAGCAAGGTTAGCACAACTTGCTACACGCTTGTACATACCTAAACGCGCGTTAACATCATGAATATAATCATCAGGTAACAAGGCAGGTAGCTTTAAATCAACTTCGGTTTGTTTTTGTAATAGATTTTCAAGGGTTGGCTCTTGACCATTTTTAAGCGCGTTAACAGCCTGTTCAAGCATTTCCATGTATAAATTAAAGCCAATGGTTTGCATTTGTCCAGATTGATCGTCTCCTAATAGCTCACCGGCACCACGAATTTCTAAATCGTGGGTTGCTAAGGCAAAGCCTGCGCCTAAATCTTCTAATGAGGCAATGGCATCTAAACGCTTTTTCGCATCTTTAGAGAGCGCTTTAGGGTTACCTGTGAGTAAATAAGCATAGGCTTGGTGATGACTTCTACCAACACGTCCGCGTAATTGATGCAGCTGAGCAAGACCGAGTTTATCGGCTCTGTCCATAATAATGGTATTTGCTGTGGGTACATCAATGCCGGTTTCAATAATCGTAGTACATACCAGTACATTGTATTTTTGGTGATAAAAATCGGTCATGATCTGCTCAAGCTCTTGCTCTCGCATTTGCCCGTGGGCTGAGGTAACTGTTGCCTCAGGCACCCATTCGCTAATTTCTTGAGCAACACGCTCAATGGTTTCTACATTGTTGTGTAAAAAGTACACCTGGCCGCCGCGTTTAATTTCACGCAGTACCGCTTCGCGAATAAGCTCTTCGTCGCGTTGGCGCACAAAAGTTTTAACGGCTAAGCGTTTAGCCGGTGGGGTAGCAATAATAGATAAATCGCGCATACCACTCATGGCCATATTTAAAGTACGGGGGATAGGCGTAGCGGTCAGGGTGAGTATGTCAACATCAGCTCTCAGGGCTTTAATTTTTTCTTTTTGGCGCACCCCAAATCGGTGTTCTTCATCAACAATTAACAGGCCTAAATCTTTAAAGTTGATGTCTTGTTGAATTAGTTTGTGCGTGCCAATAACCACGTCAAGCTTGCCATTACTCATTTTTTCAAGGGTTTCTTTTTGCTCTTTAGTTGAGTTAAACCGAGACAATACACCCACTTCAATTGGAAAATCAGCAAAGCGGTCTTTAAAGTTATCGTAGTGTTGTTGAGCAAGTAGGGTGGTAGGGACTAAAATAGCCACCTGCTTATTATCGTTAACCG
The DNA here is from genome assembly GCF_040308965.1 of Pseudoalteromonas sp. MER144-MNA-CIBAN-0113. NCBI lineage: Bacteria > Pseudomonadati > Pseudomonadota > Gammaproteobacteria > Alteromonadales > Pseudoalteromonadaceae > Pseudoalteromonas > Pseudoalteromonas sp. MER144-MNA-CIBAN-0113. The sequence goes on along the minus strand of NZ_JBEOOG010000029.1, from coordinate 9,757 downwards.
CAACAAACGCTGCACGCATTGCTACTTCGGTTTTACCAAAGCCTACATCACCACAGACTAAGCGATCCATGGCTTGTTTTGATTGCATATCACCCAGTACAGCTTCAATAGCGTTACGTTGATCATCCGTTTCTTCAAACGGGAAGCTATCACTAAATTGACGATAAGCTTGGCCATCCAGCGTAAATTTATTACCCGGCTTTGCTTGGCGCTGAGCGTAGATATCGAGCAATTCAGCAGCGACATCGCGTACTTTTTCAGCGGCGCGTTTTTTTGCCTTATCCCACGCATCAGAGCCGAGCTTATGCAGTGGGGCACTGGCTTCTTCACCGCCAGAGTAACGGCTAAGCATATGAAGCGCTGATACCGGCACATAGAGCTTTGCTTCACCGGCATAAATAATGGTTACAAATTCAGTAACCACACCGGCAGCATCAATTGTTTGCAGTCCTTGATAACGGCCAACACCATGGTCAAGGTGCACAACCGGTTGGCCTTCTTTTAACTCTGCTAAGTTACGAATTAGCGCATCTTGGCTTGCTTCATACTTGTGCTTACGGCGTCTGCGTTGTGATACTTTAATTCCAAGCAATTCTTGCTCAGTAATAATGCTCAGGCTAGGTTTTGTGCTAAGCACAACACTTTGTTCAAGTGGGCTTACAATTAAACCAACGTCACTACTGCTGTTGGTAAATTGCTCAAAAGTATCAAATTCTTTAAATTTTAAGCCGCTGGGTTTTAATATACTCAGTAAGGATTCACGTCGACCATCCGACTCAACACTAATGACAACTCGGCCTTTTTTCTTTTTTTGCTCTGCCACATAGCTAATGAATGCGTTGTAAGGTTCATGTTGTTTATGATCAATGCGGACATTGGGTAATTCATTAACGGCAAGGTTTTTATTTCCGGCTTTAGTACCTAATTTTGCTTGCGATAAACGAATGCGGCCATAATTACCTAAGTTTGAAAATAGCTCATTGATTGGCTGGTACAATTCATCCGGTGGTAAAAGTGGGCGCAAGGGGTCCACACGGCGGTTTTCATAGCGTACATTAACATCGTGCCAAAAATTATCCGCCGCATGTTCTAAATCGCCTAATTGCATCACGGTTGTTGATTCAGGCAAATAGTCAAAAATAGTCGCCAAGCCATCAAAAAATAATGGCATGTAGTATTCAATACCTCCAGGCCAATTACCTTTACTAACTTGCATATAAACAGAGTCTTGCTCTGCGCTTGCGCCAAACTTTTTACGATAGTTTATTCTAAAGCGTTCAATATCCGTGTCGTTAGTGGGGAATTCATGGGCAGGGAGTAACTCAATTTTTTCAACTTTTTCGTCTGATCGTTGTGTTTCCACATCAAATAAGCGAATGGTATCAAGCTCGTCATCAAAAAAATCGAGCCTAAATGGGTGTTTACTGCCCATCGGATATAAATCAACAATAGAGCCACGTATTGCATATTCGCCATGCTCCATAACTTGTTGCACGTGCATGTAACCCGCTTGCTCTAAGTTTTCACGCAAAGCGTGGGTGTCTAATCTATCGCCCACTTTAAAATTAAGCGTTGAACCGTATATAAACGAAGCTGGGGCCGTGCGCAGCATCAGCGTTGATACAGGCATAATGAGCACGCTTTGTTGCTCGTTTTTCAGGGTATTAAGTGTTGCTAAGCGCGCGGAAATAATATCTTGATGGGGAGAGAAATGATCATAAGGCAATGTCTCCCAATCCGGAAATATCATTACCGGATTATCAGGAAGCAAATACTCTAATTCGGTTTCAAGGCGCAAAGCACTTGGTGTATCTGGCGTAACTATTAACACTAAGTTATCTTGTTGTTTTACACCTTGTGCAATGGCAATGCTCAAGCCACTGCCTAAAAGCTCGCCCCATTGAATTTTATCTTTTTGAGATTTTACCCAAGGCAAGGCTGCCCATTGCTCAAACGCCATTAATTACTCCATTAAATTAGGCTCTTAGCTGCTAAGAGCCATACTATTATTTAGTCGCGATAGATTTTTGTTAAATCTTGATAATGATCAATTCTGCGGTCGCGTAAATACGGCCAGATACGTCTTACGTTCTCGCTGCGTTTTTGATCAAGTTCAACCATTAATATTTGTTCACTTTGGTTATCAGCCTCTGCCAATATTTCGCCTTGGGGACCTGCAATAAACGAGTTACCCCAAAATAGAATGCCGTCACTTTGTCCACTCGGGTCGCGCTCAAGACCAACACGATTACAGCTAATCACTGGAACGCCATTAGCTACCGCATGGGCTCGTTGGCTAATAACCCAAGCATCTTTTTGGCGGGTTTGCTCATCTTTATCATCGCGTGGATCCCAGCCAATGGCTGTTGGATAAATTAAAAGCTCTGCACCTGCCATCGCCATTAAACGCGCCGCTTCAGGAAACCACTGATCCCAACACACCAGTACGCCAAGTTTGCCCACTGAGGTTTGAATAGGCTCAAAGCCTAAGTCGCCAGGAGTAAAGTAAAACTTTTCATAAAAGCCAGGGTCATCCGGTATATGCATTTTACGGTATTTACCGGCAATACTGCCGTCTTTTTCGAGCACCACTGCGGTATTGTGATAAAGGCCTGTAGCGCGCTTTTCAAATAAAGACGCGACAATCACAATACCAAGCTCTTTAGCAAGTTCACCTAACGTATTACTACTCGGCCCAGGTATTGTTTCGGCTAAATCAAAGACGTCGACATCTTCGGTTTGGCAAAAGTATAAACTACGGTGTAACTCTTGTAGCACAACAAGTTGTGCACCTTGACTGGCTGCATCGCGAATGCCAGCAATTGATTTTTCAATATTGTGTTCAGCGTTGTCACTGTTGCTTTGTTGCACTAAGGCAACTGATAAATTTGCAGGGCTTGTCATTGTGCTGCTCCAGCTAAAAATCCACGAGGTAATTGCATTGTAATGCAGTGAAGACTGCCAAATTGCTCAATAATAGGTAAACAATTTACCCCAATAATTGTGTGATCTGGGTATGCTTTTTGAACCTGTGCTAACGCGCGTTGGTCGTTTACATCGTTATAAGTAGGCACTAATACCGCATTGTTAATAATTAAGTAATTTGCATAGGTGGCGGGTAAGCGCGTGTTTTCATCATCGTACACGGCTTTTGGCCATGGCAACTCAATTAGCTTATATGGGGTGCGATCGGCAGTTTTAAAGCTTTGTAGTTGCTTTTGCATGGCATTAAGCGCGCTGAAGTGCTCATCGCTTTTATCGTCACATTGCACATACACAAGTGTATTATTTGGTGCAAAACGCACTAAGGTATCAATGTGGCTGTCCGTGTCGTCACCAGCTAGATAGCCATGATCAACCCATAAAAAATCTGTTGCGCCTAAGTGCACTTTTAAAAGCGCTTCTATGTCACTTGGGTTTAAATTTGGATTACGGTTTTTATTAAGCAAACATTCGCTGGTTGTTAGCAACACACCATGCTCGTTTATTTCAATACCGCCACCTTCAAGTACCATATCGAGCGCTTGATAGTGGTTTTTTTTGCTACTTAACTCTTTTACCAAAGTACGATTAATTTGATTATCTAATGCGCTTTCAAATTTATTGCCCCAACCATTGAAAGTAAAATCATATACTTTTAGTTGCTCAGGTGAGTCAATAGCGCTACAAGTAAGCGGGCCATGATCGCGAGCCCACGTATCGTTGGTAGGGGTTACTACAAAATGAACACGATTCAAAGAGATGTTAGCGCTATTTAGCAATGCTGTAATATGCATTTTTAAGGCGCTATTATGCGCCACAATAACAAGCTTTTGCTGCGTTGTTATATGCTTAGCAAGCTCAATATATACAGGTTCTACACGGGCTAAATTATCAGCCCAATCTGTGTCTTTATGCGGCCATGTAAGCATAACAGCGTCTTGCTCGGCCCATTCAGGTAAAAGTCTAAAGTTCATGGATTTTTAATACAAATAAAGATGGGGCTAGTTTAGCAGTTCAATTACTGCTAAGTCACTTCTAAATGAGCGTTTGGCTCACAATTTTAAAGCGATTTGAGAAGTAAATAAACGCTAGCTTTTATCGTTTGTACTCTCTTTGGCTTTTTCAAGTTGCTGGCGCTTTTTAAGCTGGCGAGTTTGCGCATGTAAGCTGGCTCTTACAACCAGCTCTTGGTCGCTGTCTCTTATTGATACAAATAACAGGGTATATTGGTAGTGCTCATTATCTTGTTTTTCAATGGCAACCACTTCGCTATAACAATACACCGCAGAGGCCTCGTGTTGTAAAAAAAGTTTAGTACGAAACTTTTGCCCTAATGTATACAAATGTTCACTGGTAAACTTAATGCCGCCACCGCCGTAACTGTCGCAATAGATTGAGTTATCTTCAGGTTGTTCAGAGGCTAAAATATGACTCATGATCAAATCTATTTTGCGCGACTGAGCTTGTAAAAAAGTAGTTAGTTCTTGGGCAATATCACCTAAATTACGCAAAGGGCCTAAGGCGCTTTGCTCTAAACTGCTTACTTCGTTAGCAAGTTTAAATAAAGGCGGAATATCAGCGTCAAGTTCAGCTAAGCTTTTTGGCACAGCCGAATCATCCACGGCAAACAGATTGACGCGATTACTTTCCTCAATTTGAAAGTAAAGCTCAAAATCTGATAATTTTTGATTATTCATATGTAACTCCTATCCGTTAATAGTAGCGTTGCGACTACTAAATTACTACACAACACGCCAATAAAATTAAGCTAAATATCTGTTTGCCCTCATTATAAAAAGCCAAATCAACTAAAATTGCGCTAACTTTCAATATTTACCAAACAGGCATAATGATTAAAAAAGTTTTAAAAGGTAATACGTTTACATTGCACTATGTATGTTAGCAACTAATAAATAACCAATAATTAACAAAACTCCTTGTAATTAGCCCTAAAACTCGTAATCTTACGGTAATAATAATAACAAGGGACTACCTACGTGGCTCGAGGACTTAAATTAGCCAGTACATTCTCAGACATATCCACGCAACTGCGGCGCTTCGTGTCTAAAATTGTGTTGCCTGACGATGTTGATGATATTGTTCAAGAAACCTTTGTTAAAAGTTATGAAGCTGAATTAAAGCAAGATATTCAATACACCCGTAGCTACATGTTAAAAACAGCTAAACACCTAGCACTTAATCATATAGCTAAATGGGATAATAAATTTAGTACCCCTTTAAATCACGAAACTGAACTCCCCAAATTGCTTAAATCAATGCAATTAGAAGACGAATACACCTCTAAAGAGCGTTTTTTATTATTTTGTCGGGCGACTGAGCAATTAAGTCCTGTTGTAAGAAAGTGCTTTATTTTAAAAAAAGTCTATGGAATGAGCCAAAAAGAGATCGCACAGCAAATGCAGCTAAGTCAAAGTACGGTAGAAAAACACATTGCCAAAGGGTTATTAAATACCATGCTATATATGCGCGAACAGTCACACGATGAGAGCGACCATTGCCAACAAAGTGCGGACATAATGAGGGCAGCAAAATGAATAACATCCATCAATTTACCTCAAAAGAATTAATATTAGAAAAAGCATCGCAATGGATCAGTGCTATTGACCGTGGCCTTACAAAAGAAGAGCAAGAACAATTTAAACTGTGGATGCTACAAAGTACTGCTCATCAAAATGCGGTGTATGAATTAGCTCAGCTTTGGGATGACCTGAGTGTACTTAACGAACTCAGCGTATTATTTCCAAATAAACAATCGGCTAATAGCAAAACAAAGCCTGCGTATGTATTTGGCATGGCAGCAAGTATTGTTGCTGCATTAATGATGTGCAGCTATTTATTGCTAAATATAGATAGCAATTTCAACAAAAATTTAGCCAAGGTAAATTATACAAAAATTTATAAAACAAAAGTTGGCGAGCAAGCAACCTATGTTTTACCAGATGGCACAATTGTACAACTTAATACCAATAGCTCATTGGAAGTCGCTTATAGCCAAGGCCGTAGGCAATTGTTACTAAGTCGTGGCGAGGGCCGTTTTAATGTTGCTAAAGATGCATCACGCCCATTCAGCGTGATGGCCGGTGATAAAAGCTTTACCGCTCTCGGCACTGTATTTAATGTGCAGCGCAATACTTCGTCAGATCTCGAGCTGGTTGTTACTGAGGGTAAAGTGATGATCACCGATCCTAGCGTTGCTGTTAATGCTGATGATTTTAAAGCGTATCAACAAGCTGATAATAACAATCATGAAATTCGTCAAATTAATGCCAATATTGTGATATCAGGTGAAAAAGCAGTTATTGAACAAAGCGTTACCAAACCAATCACACAGTTATCGGTTGATAATGTACAGCGTGACTTAGCTTGGCAAAATGGCATGTTGATATTTAATGGTGAGCAACTGGTTGATGCCTTAAACGAAGTCAGCCGTTATACCGCTACGCGGTTTGAACTATCATCTGATGAGTTAGCCCGTATAAAAGTGGCCGGTGTTTTTAAAGCGGGTGATGTGGCAGGGCTGTTAGAGAGCTTACAAAATAATTTTTCGATTGAACATGAACGTTTAGGCGAGCATGTTGTTAGCCTAAAATATCAAAAAAAATCATAGGTAATCGTAATGAAAATCACACCATTGCTAATCAATGTTGCTCATAAGGGTGTAAAAAGTAATTTAAAGATTAAAAAAATGATAAAAAACTATAGAGGATTTTTGTTTGCTAACTGTTTATATAAGTTGCGCAGTAACCATACGTGCCATTTAACTCAATTTGGCCTTGTTGCACCGCTGTTTTTAAGTATCAGTGTGTATGCAAGTCAAACCGAGGGGCAAATGATGCAATTTGATATAAAAGCGCAACGAGCAGACAAAGCCTTAATAGAATTTGCTAAGCAAACAGAACAAACTGTGGTTTTTTCGTATGAACTTGCCAAGCAATACGAAGCAAATTCGTTGTATGGATTTTATTCTCAACTTGATGCACTAAAAGCATTACTGGCTGAGACACAGCTCGATGCGGTTGTTGATCAAAATGGTTTACTGAGTATTAAACTCAAACAAATCAATAGGAAAGATAACAACATGATGAAGCTTTCAGGAGTTAGTGCAGCTGTATTACCTGCTTTACTTGCAGTTAATTCACAAGGAATCAATGCCGCTGAACAAAGCGCAGAACAAAACATCGAAAAAATTGCTATTGTAGGTAGTCGTGTGGCAGGGCGCTCAGTTGAAGACTTACCTGTCCCCGTTGATATTTTAAGTGCAGAAGCACTCGAAAATACCGGCCAAACAGAAGTTGGCCGCATGCTTCAAGCTATTGCACCTTCTTTTAACTTTTCAAGTTCATCTATCAGTGATGGTACTGACGCATTAAGACCAGCAACGCTACGTGGCCTAGGGCCAGATCAAACGTTGGTATTGATCAATGGTAAGCGTCGTCACCAAGCCAGTATTATTCACATTAATACTTCGGTGGGGCGTGGTACGGCGGGTACCGATATGAACGCTATTCCAGCCTCAGCAATTAAACGTATTGAAGTACTGCGTGATGGCGCTGCGGCTCAATATGGTTCTGATGCAATTGCCGGTGTTATAAATATTGTGCTCAAAGATGGCAGCGAAGGTGGTAAAGCCGCTATTAACTACGGTGAGTATTCAGAAGGTGATGGCGAAACTGTTAACATCGACTTTAATAAAGGCTTTGCTTTAGGTGACAATGGTTATTTAAATACAACTATAAACTACCGTGACCGCGCACCAACTAACCGTGCAGGGCTTCATGGTTCATGTCAATTTTATGGTTGTACTGAGCTCAGTGACGGCACGTTACTGGCAGGCGACCCGCGTGAACTAACCGCGCCACGCGATACATTTAGAATTGGCGATGCCGACTCTCAACAATTTGGTTTAACGGTTAACACCGGCTACGAATTAGGAGCGGGTGAACTATACGGTTTTATTACCTATTCAACGCGTGATAACGAATCAGCAGCATTTTTCCGTCATAATGCCAATGCCGGTGGTAACCCAGTATTACAAGATGGTGATGCGACAGTTCCGGCTGGCTTTTTACCAAAAATAAACACTACGATTGACGATATTTCATATAACTTTGGTTATAAAACGCAGTTTGATAACGACTCAAGCTTAGACTTATCGTACACCTATGGTGAAAACAGCATTGATTACACCACTAGCGATACGATTAATGCCTCTTATGCCAACTTCTTACGTTACGACCAAGGCTTAAGCGCTGCAGATATTCGCGCCACTATTCCACGTGAAGGTTACGCGTATGGTATGGAGTTATCACTGCAAACGATTAATCTTGATTTTACTCAAAATTTTGATGATTACTCATTAGCAATGGGCGCAGAAATACGCACCGATGAGTACCGTATTTTAGAGGGCAGCGAATACGCATACCGCGATTACGATACCAACAATGGTGTTAATATTTATGATGGACTAAGCGGTGGTATTGGTAGCGAAAATGCATCAGGTGGCACACAAGGCTTTGGTGGTTCATCGCCAGCATCGTCGGTTGATGAGTCGCGCGATGTGATCTCGTTTTACTTAGACGCTGAAGCTTACGTTATTGAGGATGTGATTATCTCAGGGGCGTTACGTTACGATAATTACAAAGGATTTGGCGATACAGTTAACTTTAAACTCGCGGGTAACTGGTCATTAACCGAAGATATTTCACTTCGTGGTGCATTAAGTTCAGGCTTTAGAGCGCCTTCAATGCAGCAGTTGTACTTTAACAACATCAGCACGCAGTTTGTTGTTGGCCCTAATGGCAATTTAGTGGCTGAAGAAGTGGGCACGTTTAGAAACGATTCAACCCTGGCGCAAAGTTTAGGTATTCCTAAGTTAACAGAAGAGAAATCTCAAAACCGCAGTTTAGGTATTGTTTATAATGTAAGCGATAATATTAATGTAACGCTTGATTACTACTCAATCGATATTGACGACCGTATTGTAATTAGTAATCGCCTAGGCAAAGGTTTATCAAACAGCCTTGATGCCGCGTTACTGAGCTCGGGTGCTGGTGCAGGACAGTTTTTCTTAAATGGGGCTGACACAGAAACGCAAGGTATCGACTTTGTAGCTACATGGAATACAGAAGGCCTAGGCGGCACACTTGATTTTACATTAGCGGCCAACTTTACCGAAACCGATGTGGTGTCGTTATTTACACCTGCAGGTTCTGGTCTTGAAACCGTGCCAGTCGATGATGTGTTTTCTGATCAAGAAATTTCTATCATTGAAGAATGGCAACCAGAAGATCGCATTAACTTAAGTGCGCTTTATCGCCGTGACGACTGGACTGTTAATTTATCACTTAATCGTTTTGGTGAGTACACAGTTGAAGATGGCGGTCGCCAGACTTACGGTGCTGAAATTTTAACTGACATTAAAGTTAATTATTTTGTAACTGATAACTTATCGGTAAATATTGGCGCAAATAACTTATTTGATGTTTATCCAGATGAAAACACCATAGGTAATTCACGTTCAGGCACTATTGTAGATGCTCAAGGTAATACCATTGTCAGCAGTGATGGGGTATTTAAGTACTCTCGTCGTTCAGCGCCATTTGGTTTTAACGGTGCTTACTACTACGTAGGTGCAGAATACCGCTTTTAATAAGGGTCTGTTGACCTTTTTGGATTAAAATTTGTTCAAACTAGGAGCGGTTTAATCGCGGCGCGAGGTTTGTAACCTAGTGGGCTAAGTAAAAACCGAGCAACA